>NZ_VOSK01000003.1 GCF_009296175.1 Microvirga tunisiensis
CCGAGGCGTTCGATTACCGGTCGCCGGCCGAGATCTTCCGCGAGCATGCCGCCTTGTCGGGCATTGCGAATGACGGAACACGCGATTTCGACATCGGCGCCTGTGCCGAGTTGAGCGAGAGCGCCTACGACATGCTGGCGCCGTTCCAGTGGCCGCGCCGGCAAGGCCAGGCGCTCGATGACGCGACGACACGTTTCTTCGCAGAGGGCGGCTTCTACACGCCCGACAGGCGAGGGCGGTTCGTCCCGACGCCGGTCGCGCTGCAAGCGGTTTCGCCGGAATTCCCGCTGATCCTCAACACGGGCCGCATCCGCGACCAGTGGCATACGATGACACGCACGGCGAAGACGCCGCGTCTCATGAGCCACTACGCGGAAAGTTTCTGCGAGATCCATCCGGAGGATGCGGAGGAAGCCGGAATCGCTCCCGCCACCCTCGTGCGTATCGTCACGCCGCAGGGGACGGCACTTGTCCGCGCCCTCGTGACGGAGCGGCAGCAGAGGGGAAGCATCTTCGTCCCCATGCACTGGACGGACCAGCAGACGGCGCAGGGGCGCATCGGGGCGGCGGTGCTGCCGGCAGTCGATCCGGTCTCGGGCCAGCCCGGGCTCAAATCCTCCTTCGCGCGCATCGAGCCGTTCGATGTCGCCTGGTATGGCTTCGCAGTGCTGCGCAACAAGCCTGAGACGATCCCGGTGGATTACTGGGCGATTGCGCAGGCCGAGGGAGGGTGGCGCGTCGAGCTTGCCGGAGTTGAACCAGTTGAGGATTGGATTGCCTATGCGGCGGATCTGATCGGGAGCGGCGAGGACCTGGAGACGCTGTCGTATAGCGATCAGGACCAAGCCAGCTTCCGACTCGCGACCTTTTCCGGCGATGCTTTGCTGGGCGCGCTGTTCGTCGCGCCGCAGCCGGTGGCCGTGTCTCGCACATGGGCCATCGAACACCTGTCAACGAAAGAAATCCGCGGAACTGAGCGCCTGCGCCTGTTGAGCGGGCGGCCCGGTGCCGATCAGGCCGATCCCGGCCCCATCGTCTGCGCCTGCTTCTCCGTCGGCGCCAACCAGATCGCGGCTGCTGTCGAGAGCGGCGCGGCCAGTGTGGAAGCTGTCGGCGCCGCTTTGCGCGCTGGCACGAATTGCGGCTCCTGCCGCGTTGAAATCAGGAGGTTGATCGATGCTGCAGCCCTTAAGAAAACCGGCTGAGGCCGAACCGGCACGGCTCGGCCGCCTCGCCAAGCTGCCGGTCTTCTTCGATCTGAAAGGACGCCGTGCGGTGCTCGTCGGAGGATCGGCAGGCGCGGCGTGGAAGGCGGAGCTTCTGGCCGCCGCCGGCGCCGATGTCGACATCTATGCGGCCGAACCTTCATCAGAAATGGAGAACCTGCTGGCGCGTGGCGCGGCGGACGGTTCACTCACCCTGCACCGCACGGCATGGTCGGAAGATATCCTGAACGATGCGGCTCTCGCGGTTGCCGATGTGGAGGATGAGAAGGAGGCCCAGTCGTTCGCCGCCGCCGCGCGCGATGCGGGCGTGCCTGTGAACGTGGTCGACAAACCGGCCTTCTGCGATTTCCAGTTCGGCTCCGTCGTCAACCGTTCGCCCGTCGTCATTGGCATCTCGACGGACGGCGCGGCGCCGATCCTGGGTCAGGCGATCCGGCGCAAGATCGAGACCTTGCTGCACCCCTCCGTCGCGTCCTGGGCGACCTTCGCCAAGCATGTCCGCGAGCGCGTGATGCAGCATCTGCCGCAGGGCCTGGCGCGACGCACGTTCTGGGAGCGCCTCTCCGATCTGGCATTCCGCGGCAAGGAGCCGGAAGCCTATGGCAACACGATGGAGAATGTGCTCGAGCGCATTGCTGGGCAGGCGGGAGAGAAGGTTGGGCGCGTCACCCTCGTCGGCGCGGGACCTGGAGATGCGGAACTGCTCACGCTGAAAGCGATGCGGGCGCTTCAATCCGCGGATGTCATTCTCTTCGACGACCTCGTGTCCGAGGACGTGCTCGAACTCGCCCGCCGCGAGGCAAAGCGCATGATGGTCGGCAAACGGGGCGGGCGCGCCTCCTGTGCTCAGGACGACATCAATGACCTGATGGTGCGCCTGGCACTGCAGGGCAAGCAGGTGGTGCGGCTCAAGTCCGGCGATCCGATGATCTTCGGACGGGCCGGAGAGGAGATCGAGCATCTGGAAAAGGCGGGCATCCCGGTCGACGTGGTGCCCGGCATCACCGCTGGCATTGCCCTCGCCTCGGTGCTCGGCACGTCGCTCACCCATCGCGATATGGCGCAATCCGTGCGGTTCGTGACGGGCTGCGCCAAAACAGGGCAGCTTCCGAGCGGTCTCGACTGGCACGGGCTTGCTGATCCGAACACGACGACGATCTTCTACATGGCCGGCGGCACGGCAGGCGCTATCGCCGAGCGCCTCATCGCTGCCGGATGCTCTTCGTCTCTTCCAGCCGTGATGGTGTCGGATGTCTCCCGCGGTGACGAGCGGTGGGCCGGTGCCATCGCCAATCTCGGCTGGGCCAGCGAACGGCGCGATCCGTCGAAGCCCGTGATTATCGGCGTGGGCCGTGTTTTTGAGCGAGCAAATCAGTCAAGCGTTCGGCACGGCGTCGATCCGCTTCTACAGAGCATGGCGCATGCGTGAGGAGACAGGGACGATGATCAACAAAGAGTTTCTGAAGGCGGGCCACACGCCGACGCTGTTTGCTGCTTTCTTCTATTTCGATATGGCCTTCATGGTCTGGGTCGTTCTTGGCCCCTTGGGAGTTCAGGCGGCCGCGGAACTTCAGCTCGACGCCGCCCAGAAAGGCCTCATGGTCGCCGTTCCGCTTCTCGCCGGAGCCGTTCTGCGCGTCGTCAACGGCGTTCTTGTGGATCGCATCGGTCCTAAGACAACCGGTCTGATCGGTCAGGTCATAGTGATTGCCGGTCTCCTGACGGCTTGGTTCGTCGGGATCCACTCGTTCACGCAGGTGGTGCTGCTTGGCATTATCCTCGGGGTGGCTGGCGCATCTTTCGCCGTTGCCCTCCCCCTCGCGTCGCGGTGGTACCCACCGCAATATCAGGGGATTGCCCTCGGGATTGCTGGCGCCGGTAATTCCGGGACTGTCTTTGCTGCTCTCTTTGCCCCAGGACTAGCCGCGATCTTCGGCTGGACGAATGTTCTGGGATTGGCCGCCATCCCGCTTGGTGTTGCCCTAGTGGTTTACATCCTCGCCGCGAAGGATAGCCCAAATCAGCCCCCGCCGAAAACGTTCCTGGAGTATCTGGCCGTCCTGCGTGAGGGCGACGCATGGTGGTTCATGTTCTTCTACGCCGTCTCGTTCGGCGGCTTCAGCGGGCTCGCGTCCTCACTGACCATTTATTTCAACTCGGAGTACGGGTTGAGCCCGGTCACCGCAGGCTACTTCACAGCGGCTGCGGTGTTTGCGGGCTCCCTCGTGCGCCCGGTCGGTGGAGCCTTGGCCGATCGTATCGGTGGCATCCGTGCCCTTTCGATCATGTACGTCGTCGCGGCCGTCGCCCTCGCCGTCGTCAGTCTTCGCCTGCCGCAGGCGTGGATGGCGCTCGTCGTCTTCATCATCGGCATGCTGGCACTGGGCATGGGCAACGGATCGGTGTTCCAGCTTGTGCCCCAGCGCTTCCGTCGCGAGATCGGCGTGATGACGGGCCTCGTGGGCATGACAGGTGGTATCGGAGGATTTTATCTCGCTTCCAGTCTCGGTTACTCGAAGCAGTTGACCGGAAGCTATCAGATCGGGTTCCTGGTCTTCGCGAGCCTCGCCGCGCTGGCGCTCCTGGGCCTGACGGGAATCAAATCGCGGTGGCGCACGACATGGGGGGCAAGCCTTGGTCTGGCCCGGATTTAACTGCTAGGTCATCCCCGTTGATCGGGAGCGGCCGGTCGCGCAGCGCTGCCGGACCCGCTCTGTAGATCCGCAGGAGCGGGCGCTGGCGCTGGAACAGCTGTGAAAGGACGACGATGCTGCAGGGTCGCAGGATTGCAGTGCCCGAGAGCCGGGAGCTGGATTTGTTCGCCGGCATGCTGGAGCGGCAGGGTGCGGTCACCGTTCGCTGTCCGCTGGTGTCAATCCATGATGTGGAGGATGCCGCGCCGGTCCAGGCCTGGCTCGAGCGGCTTGCTGGAGGCCAGCACGACAGCCTCATCCTGTACACGGGGGAAGGACTGGCCCGACTCCTGGGATTCGCTCGCCGCGGCGGCATTGAGGCTGAAGTGATCGCCGGCCTGCGACAGACGCGCAAGATCGTTCGTGGGCCTAAGCCGGCCAAGGTCCTGCGCAGCATTGGGCTCAGCCCGGACATGACGGCAGAGGAGCCCACCACGGCCGGATTGATTGCGACCCTGTCGGCTCTCGACCTGAGAGGCCGCCGCGTTGGCGTGCAGCTCTATCCGGGGGGTGAGGATTTGTTGACGGGGTTCTTAAAAGGAGCTGGCGCTGAGGCCGATCCGATCTTGTGCTACCGCTATGCTTCGGATGAGGAGGACGAGCAGGTCGTTCATCTGATTGATGAACTTGTGGCGGGAGCCATCGATCTGATCGCGTTCACCAGCACGGCGCAGGTGCGTCGGCTTCAGGACGTCGCGCGGAAATTCAACAGGGCGTCGGCGCTTGATGCGGCGATGCACCGGATCGCCATTGCCGCGATCGGTCCCGTCACCGCACAAGCCGTCGAGGACGCGGGCTGGCCTGTAGGGGCGATGCCAAAGGACAGCTTTCACCTGAAACCGATGATTGTCGCGCTCGGCAAGAGGCTGGCCGGAGACAGCAGTCGTCCTCCTCTCGCCTAACGTTCTCATGCAGGGCTTGAACACTGCATCCCTTCGTTGCGTCTCGATGCGCCCCACGCCGTCGCCCTGGCTTTAGACGATTATGAGTCAGCTTGATCTCAAGTGCACGTTCGGGCTGATCGGCGCGCCAGGTCACAATGCGGCACAGGCACTCCTTGCAGACAGCGGACGACGTCGCTTCAAAAAGGCCAAATGCGGGACACCCGGTTCGGTCTGCCGCCCGCTCCAGGCGACCTGCACCACTTGGGTGATTACTCCTGCGTGTCGAAGAACTCGGCCACCGTAAGTTCCTCTGAATTGTCGCCCAGGCCGATGAAGTCCAGGTAATCCTCCGGCACATCCTCCAGGCTTCTGACCACCCGCGGCTTCTTCTCCCCGTCGAAATAAGGAAGCAGGCTCTCCTCGTCCGCTTCGCCATGGTCCTCGTACTCGAGGGCGTGGAGCAGGCTGTCCACATCCTCGGCAAGAGCAAAGATGGCGGAGGGCTCCCCGTCCGCAGTGACATTGAGGCGATACAGCTTCATGTCTCGCAACCTCTCGGCAGCCGTTAAGCGCGCACGCATGCTCTCCAGAGAAGCCGATGGAAGTTAGATCTGGGTTAAAGATGCTGAGCTCAAGCCAAGTGTCCGACCTGAGGATCCAGCAAGGATCGGCAGCACTGGAGGATATGAACTTGCCACGTCAGTTGGTCACAGATGTCGCAACCTGGTCCGTGGCCTCACGTGAAAACATCCACGCACGGCCTGCCCCGGTTTGTTCTTCGGTCTCATGCCGCTCGATCCAGACCCAGACCGCCAGATCAGCCTCACAGGACCGGCGGGCCAGCCAGTAGTTTTCTGTCGAGCAGTGGCTCACCTCCGGGTAGAGCCGCAGGAACTCGACTACTGCCACCACTGCGTCACGGTACCCGCCAATGCCATCGCCGAGGTAACCGCTGTCGAGCGGCTGCCCGGATCGGCCAACGAGTTGCCACCGGACCTGGTAGGCCATGGGAGGGTTCCAGCATCACGAGACCTACCATGGCATACCTCCCTATTCTCTAACAGAGCGGACGCAGTTGGTAGTCACTGGGTCAGAGATCATTGTCGCTCGTCAACTGGTTGGGCCTCAGGCCCTCGTCGGGTGGCCCAAAGCTGCGCAGGCGAACGCCGGGCCCTTCACCTCCTGCAGCCTCGAGAAAGATCACACCCTGTTCCTCAAGCGCAACCCGGATGGCCGCCACAGCGGCTGCCGAGGCGCCAAGTTTACCATCTGTCTCCGCTCGCTTGATGGTTGGCAGGGGCAGACACGCACGTCCGGCGAGCTCAGTCTGGGATAATCCGAGGAGCGCTCGTCCGGCACGTAGCTGTGCCGGGATGATGGGTCTCTCGTACATCACGATGATCCCTGTGCGAGTCCGACGGCATGACCCGGGCGTAACGGTGCCAAGGCGTCGTGAAAGGCTTTCTGGGCAAGAACAGAAGTAGGACGAAGGTGTCCAAAGAGCATGTTGAGGTGTTCAGATGAAGCTATCCGCGCTGCAATCTTGCACTGAACACAGGCCAAGCTCCGCTTTGCCGTCGATGCCGCGGATCGCTCGCATGGCGAGAAAGGTCAGGGGTTCTGATCAGAGCCCAAACGCCGCTGGAGCCGCCCCCGAAAGCCACAGGGGCTTTCCACGCGGCCGTGGCGTTTGCTCGCTTGAGCCAATCGGTACGATGATGGAGGTCATTCCACCATAGATGACAACGTAGCCTTGACGCCTGAGATCGCGCTCGGCCTGGTTCAGGGTTTCGAGCAATGAGAGGAGATAGTTCAGCATCCTAGCCTCAGAACAGGAGGGTTCGCTCCGCTAAGCAAGAACTATGCCTAAACATCCTTAAAGTACTGCCGCTAGCACGAGAGGAGCGAAGGTTGTTCCTCGGAGATCTTGTCGGCATGGGTGGCAAGCTGCGCTCTGCCAAGCCGGTCGGATCGTTGATGCTGAACGGGATGCCTTGCTCACGTGGCGGACACATGAGGCCGCCATCGCCTTCTTCAGCAACCTCGCCGGCTACGACTTAGCAGGCTGTCAGAGCCCTAATTGATATTCCGCTTGGTTCCACGGGCACGGCTCAGCCGAGTGGCGAAGCCGTGCTTTGAACGGCCAGCAATCACCGTTGCTTTTCATCCCGATTCTGATCTGAACCCTGCGGATTCCGGCCTTGGTTCTGTTGATCCTGTTGCTTCCGAGCCTGGCCACTCTGGTTCTGCTGATCCCGGGATTGGCCTTGGTTCTTCTGGTCCGAACCCTGTGGGTTCCGGCCTTGGTTGTTCTGGCTTTGCTGGTTTCGATCCTGGCCCTGATTGCCTTGGTCTTGCTGACGGTTCGTCATGGCGCTTCTCCTATCGGCGACGCCTCTGCAACGCAGCAGACGCGTCGCCCCCGGACCTTCGCGCCGAAGCAACCGGCAAGCAAGCCTAAATTTTCATCTGGAACTTGTGGCTTACATCAGCGTTGTTCGCCCCTTTTCCGCAGCACGAATGCTTTAGCTTGCATCGAGAGCACAGTGATTTCTTAGAGTTAAGCTTGCTGCTCTTCTGGCTCTCGATCAGCCCGGGGAGGGTTCAATCCCGCGCGGCAGACGTTTGTTGCAAGACGCGATCGGGCTCGGCATTCTCTGAGCACTGGTGGTACAGGTGAGGGCCGTCGATGACGTATTGCGTCGGTGTTCTGGTGGAGCAGGGCCTGGTGCTGATCGCCGATACCCGCACCAATGCGGGGCTTGACGACATCTCTACCTATCGCAAGCTCATAACGATCTCAGTCCCGGGTGAGCGTGTTCTGGTCCTCGCCAGTGCCGGCAATCTGTCCCTGTCACAGTCTGTGCTGGGTCTGCTGACAGAGGGGCTGCGCCATGAGGAGACCGGCGAGGCCGAGACGCTGCAGACGGTCCCAACACTGTTTCAGGCCGCCCTGCTGATTGGCCGAGCCATTCGGCAAGTACGGACAATGGAGCAGACAGCCCTGGAGCAGGCGAACCTGAGGTTCGACGTGACCTTCCTGTTCGGAGGGCAGATCGCGGACGGCCCGATGGAACTCTACCTCGTCTACTCAGCCGGTAACTTCATTCGCTGCGGGCCCGATGCCCCCTATCTCCAGATCGGCGAGCACAAGTACGGCAAGCCGATTCTGGATCGGGCCGTTCGCTACAACACGGATCTCTATGAGGCCCTGAAGATCAGCTTGATCTCAATGGACTCGACCATGCGCTCGAACATCGGGGTTGGGCTTCCCATTGATCTGGCGATTTCCCGGCGCGATGCGTTCGCCTTCGAAGTGCTCCACCGCATTGAGCCGGGTGAGCCTTACTTCCATGACTTGAGCGAGCGCTGGTCGGCCGCCCTGCGGGCCGCCCACAAGAGTATCCCCCGTCCACCTTATGGAGGGGAACCGCAATCGGGTCATTGAAAGTCGACTTGGCTCATGTCGGCCATCGATGCTGCACCGTTCTCCAGATTACATGCCAGAGGCCGCGTGGCACTACGGCACTAGCGACTAGCGGCCAAGCCTGCGACAATTGTGCATCGCACAAAAAGTCTTCTCCATCGTTTGCTGTTAAGAGGCTGGAGACCGGCAATGGATCACAAGAAGACTCTCCCTGCTGAGTGGTGCCGGCGACGGACGCGCCACGATCCTCCAGCCCTTGAAGAAGCGATTGCAGCGGCCCAGGGTCTGACGGATCAGATTGAAAGCCAAATCGAAATCGCCGCTCAGCTGATCGGCCTGTCGGAGGATGAGGTGAGGCCCCGGGTGCTGCTGGCGCGGGCTCACACCCGAAACAGCCGCGTCGTGCCCGCTCGCAATCGACAGACAGAGATCACGGTGATCAGGCGCAGAGGCTCTCGCGTTCAACGAAGCTGAGGTCCGCATAACGGATCCTTCATCTCGGCCCGCTACCTCTAGGGCAGCTGACAAGTGCTGCCCTCAAGGGTCTGAATGCCGCGACAATAAATTGACATAGGAAACACCAGGAAGGCTCCATCTTCATCTGAGGAGCCATGACATGGTTTTGTTCTCGCTTTGCAAACTCGCTGCGGGCAATCTGCCGCCGCTGTCCATACACCTGGGGCGCCATCTGAGCTGGATCAGACACGAGCTCCTGCCGAGTGATGAGGAATGTGATGCGGAGCATCTCGCGTCAGCCTCAGATCGCTACGACCTTGAGTTCCGCATACGCGCGTTTGATAAGAACCGCCGGCAGAGACGCGGACCGTTTCGCCACTTCTGATCAGACCATCAAGCCCTGCGATGTCAGCTGAGGCCCACCGTGATCGCACATGTGGCGGTGCGGCCCGTCGTGAGCGGAGGAGTCGATGCGATCCTTCTTCTCGCCTGGTGAGCTCGTACGCGTCCGAAGGTCGACCAGCAGTATCTACGAGGTGGTGCGCATTCTCCCCATCGTGGATCATGGGGACGCGCTGTACGTCATCAGCAATAAACAAGGTGCCGAGATGATTTTAAAACAACATCAGCTGATGAGAGCATAGGTTTGTCTGACGAGAGTGACGACGCAAGGATGCACATGATGCAGCAGCGATCCGTGTCCCAGATCGTCCTTAGGCAAACAACACAACGACAGCAAGGCTACTCCCTTTGCACAATGCTCAAAATTGAGGCGCAACTTGCCGATATTGAAAGCCATCGAGTGCAATCCTTTTTCGCTGGGAGGTCGTTACTATCGCATAAGTTTCAGCTTAGGGGGCGGGCACAAGCCGTTATCATTGCGAGGACGTCATGGCGTCGGTGTTCAGTGAACTCATCCCTTTGCTTGGGGTCATCTCCATCTTCATCGCGATCTGCTCCCTGGAAGGAGCCTCTTAGACCGAGCAGAGCGCGAGGCTATCCAGCCGCTGATTGTGACCTGTTGTGGAAACTGGCAACCGGGAGGAGCAAGGTATGGTTGCGGGAGAATTGTACAACGTCGGCTTAAGCGACGAAGCACCATCGTCCTGCACGGATGGGTCCAAGGATAAGCCCTCGCGGCAAGGGCTGATCGACACATTGGTCGACCTCGACCTGGAATTCGAACGGGAGCAGCAGGCCCTCCGTAGAAGCTCGCTCGGCGCCACGCTGAAGTCCCGGCTGCTCATAAAGCTCAAGGACCAGTACCGCATCAGGCGTCTGCCCTATATGCAACAACTCGCGGCACTTTTAGAACCCACCGGACATCAGCTTTGCGCTCAAGCACCTCTGCACGAAGGCTCGCAGAGACAACAGCAGGCGTCATCCACGATGTAACACAGCCAGCAAAAGGGATTGGAGCACTAGCAAGTGCCGTGTCAGGCTCTATCTGCTCTCCGGAAGAGCAGGGGAGTTTGTGATGTCCGATCACGTCTACAAGGTCGTTGAACTGGTAGGCTCATCGACGAGCAGCATCGAGGATGCGATCCAAACCGCCATCAAGCGCGCAGACCAGACCCTGCGAAACCTGCGCTGGTTTGAGGTGGTGCAAACCCGCGGGCACGTGGAGAACGGCGAGGTTCACCACTATCAGGTCGTGCTCAAGGCTGGTTTTACGCTGGAAGGCGAACGGCCATAGCGAGGTGAGACGAGCCTCCCTTTTCGCCCATGAAGGCGATGGTACTCGGCAGAGTTTTATTCCGTCTCAAGCAGCACGAAGGATGGGAGCCGCGCCTCCAAATCCAACTCGTCCGCCGTGCGTCTGGGGGCTCTACTCAGCGATGCCCTTGCGTAACAGGCGGTTGACCGCCTGGACGACCCGCTCGTGCTCCTTCTCCGAAAAGGGGCTGAGGTCATGCATCTCGAGGCTGTTCAGGCCCTCAATGGCCAGCCAGCCCACCAGCGCCGCGTCCAGATCATCCGACGTCGCTTTCAGGTTCTCCAGGGTCGTCTTGATGACCTCGCGCACGGGATCAAGCAGGTGCGGGTTCTCGGCCGAGGCTGCCAGCATGCCATTGGCGACCTCCTTTGTCCTGCCCTGGCGCAGCTTGAGCAGCGCCGCCGTGCACAGGCGTGCTTCCAGGTTGCGCCCGGGCTCGGCCTGAGCGCGGAGCGCCTCCCGCTCCGCCGCGACCTCATCGACCAGGCGCTGGATCATGGCCTGAAGCAACGCGTCCTTGGTGGGAAAGTTGTAGAGAAGCCCACCCTTGCTGAGCCCAGCGCGCTCGGCCACCGTGTCCAGCGTCAGCCGTCCCGAACCCATCTCGCTCACAAGCTCCGCAGCCGCATCAAGAATTCTCTCGCGCGAACTCTTCCGGCCTCGAACACGTCCCGCCATCGCTATCCTTGCGCTAAACCGTCCGGCCGAAAGTCCATCCGCCATATCAGCGCCCAGCCTGTCAGCGTCAAGGCGAGAGCACGACCATGCCGCTAAGAGGCTCGGCGTGGTTCTGTCATGATGTCGATGTCAGGCTTCAGAGGAAGTGGTCGGAATGTATTCTCGTTCATACGTAGGTCTGCTCGGCAAAGTGAGACTTTCGGCTGCTGCCAAAATGGGATCCGCCGTGGGAACCGGATCGATCCACCGGGGTTTACGGCTGGGCATTGTGCCTTCCCAGCCATCCATTGCTCCTCACCTGATCCTTTGAATCGTGCCCTGATGAAGCGACTTGTCTCTCACCGGCCGCAGGCCATTGATCTTTGGCTGACGGCCACCGCGGCATCCGCTGCGCTTGCCGTCATCAGCCTGTGCGCTCAGTTGCTGTAGGAACGCTCCTCGACCGACTTGCGATGCGGTGACCTCGGCAATCTGACGTGTCATCGATCAAGCTGTTGATAGCTCACGCAGGCGTGGAACTCTTCCGAGCCCTCATCGTGTTGCTCTCTGGTCCTGTACCGGATGTCGGAGCCATGCCTGAGATCAGCGAGCCATCCCCGCAGACCCGAACCAGCCTGTTCAAGCTCCAGGCGCGGCAATGCCGCTTCATTGTCTCAGAGGATCAGTCCCAAGCAATCTTTTGCGGAGGAGAGACGCAGGAGGGCTCGAGCTGGTGCCCATGGCACCGGCGCTTGGTCTACGCGAAGCCCCTCATGGCCGGATCCGGTGCCGGGAAACGCTCTGCATGACAATCCGGGATTGTCATTCTGTGAGCAGATCAGTGCTTCAGCGATCGTCCCTGTTAGGTGAACGGCCCCAACCTGCAGAATTCGCCACAGAAAGATGCATTGCCAGATTATGCCTGCTGGCTCTGCATCAACCTGGCTTGCATATTGATCATGCGTTGCGCGCATGGGCCCGTTGAGGAAATTTCATTTCAATGCGCAGCCAATTTCGATAATGAGCTTGCGGAGCGTCGCCTCTCTACCCTGCGGCGCCGTTCCTTTCAGAGGGATAGGTCCTCTGCACCTCAGGTCGCTGGCAACAGCGGCCTTTTTCTTGAATGCAGGATCAGCACCAGGGAACCACAATGACGGGCAAGACCATCACCCGGGCCAATCTGACCGAGGCTGTCGCTGATAAAATCGGACTCTCGCGGGCAGGATCGGCGAACTTGGTCGAGCAGGTTCTTGGGGAAATGAGTGCAGCTCTCGCATCGGGCGAGAGCGTGAAGCTGTCAGGCTTTGGTGTTTTCACTGTCCGCCACAAGAACGAGCGCGTCGGCCGTAATCCCAGGACCGGCGTGACGGTGCCGATCGAGCCCCGCCAATCGCTAACCTTCAGCGCGTCGCCTCTACTGATCACCCGCATGAACGGCGGTACACCCGAGCCCCGTTCACGGCGGATCCGCAAGGAGCCTCTGCTGGCTCGATCGGCAACGGAATGAGACCCATGCCTGACTTTTACCGGATTAAGCGCCTCCCGCCTTACGTCTTCGAGCAGGTCAACCGCATCAAGGCCGCTGCGCGCGCCAATGGAGCGGACATCATCGACCTCGGGATGGGCAATCCGGACCTCCAGGCCCCCCAGCACGTCATCGACAAGCTGGTGGAGACCGTCGGCAAGCCACGCACCGACCGCTATTCGGCCTCGAAGGGCATCGGTGGCCTGCGCCGTGCCCAGGCCGGCTATTACGAGCGCCGCTTCGGCGTGAAGCTCAATCCCGATACGCAGGTGGTGGCGACGCTCGGCTCCAAGGAGGGGTTCGCCAACATGGCCCAGGCCATCACCGAGCCGGGCGACGTGATTCTGGTGCCGAACCCGAGCTACCCGATCCATGCCTTCGGCTTCCTGATGG
Organism: Microvirga tunisiensis; assembly: GCF_009296175.1. Lineage (GTDB taxonomy): Bacteria > Pseudomonadota > Alphaproteobacteria > Rhizobiales > Beijerinckiaceae > Microvirga > Microvirga tunisiensis. Next base: position 12,979 of record NZ_VOSK01000003.1, read on the forward strand.
CGGGCGGTGTCATCCGCTCGGTTCCGGCCGAGCCGACGCCGGAGTTCTTCGTCGCGGCCGAGCGTGCCGTCGCGCACTCGATCCCCAAGCCCGTGGCGCTCGTCGTCTGCTATCCGTCGAACCCGACGGCCTATGTGGCTTCTCTCGACTTCTACCGGGATCTCGTGGCCTTCGCGAAGAAGCATGAGCTGATCCTGTTGTCGGATCTGGCCTATTCGGAGGTCTATTTCGACGAATCGAACCCGCCGCCCTCCATCCTGCAGGTGCCGGGCGCCATCGACGTGGCGGTGGAATTCACCTCCATGTCCAAGACCTTTTCCATGGCCGGCTGGCGTATCGGCTTCGCGGTCGGCAACGAGCGTCTGCTGGCGGCCTTGGCGCGCGTGAAGTCCTATCTCGACTACGGGGCCTTCACGCCGGTTCAGGTGGCGGCCACCGCCGCCCTCAACGGCCCGGACGAGTGCATCCGCGAGATGCGCGCCACCTATAAGCGCCGCCGCGACGTGATGGTCTATTCCTTCGCCAAGGCCGGCTGGACCGTGCCGGTGCCCACCGCCTCCATGTTCGCCTGGGTCCAGATCCCGGAAAAATTCCGGTCACTGGGCAGCCTCGAATTCTCGAAGCTCCTGGTGGAGAAGGCCGACGTGGCGGTCGCTCCCGGCATCGGCTTCGGCGAGCACGGCGACGATTATGTCCGCATCGCGCTTGTGGAAAACGAGCAGCGCATCCGCCAGGCCGCGCGGAACATCCGCAAGTTCTTCGACAATGCGGACCAGACGCTCCATAACGTCGTGCCACGATCCGCACGGACAAAGTAGGTTTTTTCGAACCCGATGCCGTGCTTGGTTTAGGGAGTACAAGAAGCACAGGAGAGCGCGTGCGCTTCCTTGCTGAACGAGAAGGCATCTCTGACGTGCAGGACTATATCCGCAAGATCTTGACCGCTCGGGTTTATGACGTGGCCATCGAGAGCCCGCTCGATCCCATGCCGCGCCTGTCTCAGCGCCTGGGAAGTCCTGTTCGGCTCAAGCGCGAAGATCTCCAGCCGGTGTTCTCGTTCAAGCTGCGTGGCGCCTACGCCAAGATGGTGAGCCTGCCACGCGAGGCCCTCGAGCGAGGCGTGATCTGCGCCTCGGCCGGCAATCACGCTCAGGGCGTGGCAGTGGCGGCTCAGAAGCTGGGCGCCAAGGCCACCATCGTGATGCCGCGCACCACACCGGCCATCAAGGTTCAAGCGGTGAAAGGGCAGGGTGGCCGCGTCGTGCTCCACGGCGAGAGCTTCGATGAGGCCTATACCCACGCCCGCCAGCTTGAGACCGAGAAGGGCTTGACCTTCATTCATCCCTATGACGATCCCGACGTCATCGCCGGGCAGGGCACCGTCGGCATGGAGATCCTGCGTCAGCACCCCGATCTGCTCGAGGCGGTGTTCGTGCCGATTGGAGGAGGCGGGCTGGCTGCGGGCGTTGCTGTCTATACCAAGTTCCTGAGGCCTGAGGTGAAGGTCATCGGGGTTGAGCCGGAGGACGCCGCCAGCATGGCCGGTGCGCTTGCGGCCGGCGAGCGCATCATTCTGAACCAGGTCGGGCTGTTTGCCGATGGGGTCGCGGTGCGGCAGGCGGGCGAGGAGACCTTCCGCCTCTGCCGTGAGCTGCTCGACGAGGTGATCACGGTCAGTACGGACGAGATCTGCGCGGCCGTGAAGGACATCTTCGAGGACACCCGTGCGATTGCCGAACCCTCCGGGGCCGTCAGCCTCGCCGGCTTGAAGCGGTATGTGGAACGGTTAGGGGCCCGACAGCAAGGATTGGTTGCGATCAACAGCGGTGCCAACATGAACTTCGACCGGCTCCGCCACATCGCCGAGCGGGCTGAGCTCGGCGAACATCGCGAGGCCCTGCTGGCGGTGACCATTCCCGAGCAGCCGGGCAGCTACCGCCGCTTTATCCAGTTGCTCGGCAAGCGCTCGATCACCGAGTTCAACTACCGCTATTCCGATCCTCGGGCGGCGCAGATCTTTGTGGGTGTGCAACTCTCGGAAGGAGACCTCGAGAAGCGGCAGATCATCACGATGCTGCAGGAGCAGGGCTATCCGGTGCTCGACATGAGTGACAACGAGATGGCCAAACTCCACGTGCGCTACATGGTCGGCGGTCATACTCCTGGCCTAGAGGATGAGCTGATCTTCCGCTTCCAGTTCCCGGAGCGGCCCGGCGCCCTGTTGAAGTTCCTCAACGGGCTGTCCGGCAGCTGGAACATCTCGCTGTTTCACTACCGCAACCATGGCGCTGATTACGGGCGGGTTCTGGCCGGGATCCAGGTGCCCGCTGCAGAGCGGGCGCAACTCAAGCGCAGTTTGGATGAGCTGGGATACCCGTACTGGGACGAGAGTGACAATCCGGCATACCGCTCGTTCCTGAACCGTGACGCGATGAGTGTGTCCACTATCCTCTGAGAATGTGTTCTTCGCAGGCTTCCTGTCTCACGCTCTGCTAATTGGCACAGGGGCGGCAGCCCTGTTCAACTGTAGGGCGCTCGTAATTGGGCGCTGGTTCTGCCGTCTCGCCAAAGGCCAGGTCTAATCAGGCCCTACGTCTTACCGCATCACAAAACGGGGGTTCCGCCGTTCAACTACGACGATCGATCGATTGGAGCCGGATCGGAACGGTACCGCTGACTGCGTGGCACTCCGGGCTGCTGGCGCAGCAGCTTTCAGAATGGCCGATTTCACCTCGGCCTCCGGCAAACCCATCAGCATGGCGGCGATTTCCGTTTGCCCGTCCACGTCGGTTGCCAAGCCCTGCGCGGCATAGATGGCCTCGTCCAATGTGGGCGACTCAAAGCGAAGGCTGGAGCGAGTCCCCTGCAGCTTCTTCTTGGTCGTCGGCATGATGCTGTTTCTGTACGGACTGTGAAGATGGTTCGATCCGGGAAATGCAAGCCCTTCACAAGCGAACGCCCGCCATCGGGCGGGCGCGAACCTGGATCAGGCGCCGTGGGTGCGACTTACGCGAACGACGCCTTGCGGGCGACCCGGGTGATGTCGAACCGGGCGATGCCGAGATCGGCCAGCTCACGGTCGGAAAGCTGGGCCAGCTCCTGGACGGTTTCACGGTAGACCTTATAGGCGCGGATCTTGGACAGAATGTAGGTGACGAACATGAAAATCCCCCCAGCAGGTGACCGGCCCCAGCGGCCGGTGATCAATGCTCTTGCTTCAGGCCGCATATAAGGATGCGCCGGAGTCCTGAGGAGCGGCGATCCGGAAGCCCTGTTATGCTTTAGTGGCATAAGGGCATCCTGCCCGTGTTCATTCACGGGCGCACCCTCATCGTGGCCGTCGTGAATTGTCCAATGGCTGTCCTGACAAAGACCCAGTCGCCCTGAGAAGTTAATGAGCCGTACGCCCTTGCCTAACCATTACCCGCACACGCCCGATGGTCGCTACTTCCTGGTCGGAGGTCGGCTTTGGCGGCTGAGTAATCCTGGGCTCGCCCCCGAGGTGCGGGAGGTCCTTGTCCGCGAGCTGATGGCAGCACGCCGGGCCGTCCGGAGGGCCAGGAACGATGCCGAGGCTCTTGCCAAAGCGCGTGCTCAGGTCGACGCGGCGAAACATGCCCTTGGTGAACGCGGCCCGGTTTGGTGGACCGATGGCGCCCCTGACTATAACCGGCGGCTCGCAAGAAATACGCCTTACTCTGAATGGTTTGACGCACCCAGTACGGGTGTAGATCCTGATCCATAGACGGGGCGCTGTGGAGCACGTAGTGGGCCGTCAATAGCCATCTGCCAGTCCACTGCAGGCGTGCCGGCCTACCAGCCGGCAATAACGGCACCCTTGAAGCGCTTGTCGATGAACTCTTTCACGTTGGGGGAATGGAATGCAGCCACCAGCTGCTTGACCCAAGGTTTGTCGACATCCTGACGACGAACCACCACCTCACAGATATAGCGGGATTGCGGCCCCTCCCGGACAAGCGACTCCAGAGGGTTGAGCCCTGCCTGAAGGGCATAATTCGTGTTCACGGCCGCAGCATGAACATCATCGAGCACGCGCGCGAGTTGCGCGGCTTCGAGCTCGATGAACTTGATGTTCTTGGGATTCTCGACAATGTCGACCGGAGTGGCTTTGAAGCCGGCATTGGGGCGCAGCTTGATCAACCCTGTCGTCTCCAGAAGCAGAAGCGTGCGCGCCTCGTTGCTGGGATCATTCGGGATCGCGATGGTTGCGCCCGCCGGGATCTCATCCACGCTCTTGTAGCGCTTGGAGTAGAAGGCAATCGGAACCAGAATTGTCTTGCCGACTGGGACAAGATCATAGCCGCGGGCATCGATCTGAGCCTGCAGGAAGGGCCGGTGCTGATAGGAGTTTGCGTGCAGATCTCCGGCCGCAAGGGCGGCATTCGGCCCGACAAAGTCGCTGAACTCCACTGACTCAATGATAAGTCCATCGCGAGCCGCATTTGCCTTGGCAACGTCGAGGACCTCTGCAAAGGGGCCCGCCGTGACCCCGACCTTGATTGTCTCGGCCTGAGCACCTGTGAGTGTAAACAGCGCCAAGCAGGAGACAGCAAGCAAGCGTCGCAGCATGTGGGTTCCCTTTGGGTTTGGGTGCTTCCGTATCGAACGGCAGGAATGTTGAGCAGTGTGATCAGGCGCCCGTTTTCTGTCAAGGAATCGTTCGTCATAAAGAACATGATAGGGCTACCTAGGGTAAAATTGTTCCGTTCCCGGTCAAGCTTGACGGCTAAAACTCTGAAAAGCGAGGCCCTACCGCGCTGAAAGGGGTTGGCAGATCCCGGATACGTTCTATACAAAGTACGCTCGGTAAGAGCGACAACCCGATGCCAGCCCAACAGAGATCGAGATGAAGAAGCAGATCCGCCTCAACGCCTTCGACATGAACTGTGTGGGCCATATCCAGCATGGCCTGTGGACCCACCCGCGTGACCGCTCCACGGCCTACAACACCATCGAATACTGGCAGAACCTCGCCAAGACAGCAGAGCGCGGCAAGTTCGATGGCATCTTCCTGGCCGACATCGTCGGTGTCTACGACGTCTATAAGGGCAGTCCGGCCCCTTCGCTGGAAAATGCCGTGCAGGTGCCCGTCAACGATCCGCTGCTCGTCGTTCCCGTCATGGCCGCCGCCACCAAGCACATCGGGTTCGGGGTCACGGCCAATCTTACCTACGAGACGCCCTATCTCTTTGCCCGCCGCATGTCGACGCTGGATCACCTTACCGGCGGTCGCGTCGGGTGGAACATTGTCACCGGCTATCTCGACAGCGCTGCCCGTGCCATGGGCTTCACGGCGCAGCGGGAGCATGACGACCGCTATGATGTGGCCGATGAGTTCATGGAAGTGATGTACAAGCTGTGGGAGGGCAGTTGGGAGAGCGACGCAGTCGTGCGCGACCGGGAGCGGCGCCTCTATGCCCGTCCCGACAAAGTGCATCGCATCCAGCATGCCGGCCGGCACTACAACGTCGATGCGATCCATTTGTCAGAGCCGTCGCCGCAGCGGACACCCGTGCTCTATCAGGCCGGCGCCTCGGCGCGCGGCAAGGACTTTGCCGCCAGTCACGCGGAATGCGTCTTCCTGTATGGCCCTAATAAGGAACACACGCGCAAAGCGGTTGAGGATGTGCGGCAGCGTGCGGCCAAACTGGGACGTAATCCGAATGGCGTGCAGTTCTTTCTTGGGCGAGCCATCGTGGTTGGTCGCACGAGGAAAGAGGCGGAGGAGAAGTACGAGGAGTATTACCGCTATGCGAGCGCCGAAGGCGCACTGGCGCATTTCTCGAGCACGGTCGGCATCGACTTTTCCCAGTATGATCTGGATGAGCCGCTCCAGTACCAGAAGACAGACGCGATGGCGTCCATGCTTGAGGCGTTCACCCGCGACAGCTCTCAGGTTTGGACTTTGCGCAAGATCTTCGACAAGGGCCTCGGGGCCCGCAATCCGCCCCTGGTCGGCTCCGCCGAAGAGGTGGCGGACGAGCTCCAGTCCTGGGTTGAGGAGACCGGCGTCGACGGGTTCAACATCAGCCGCGTCGTGACGCCGGAGACGCTCGAGGATTTCGTCGAACTCGTCGTGCCGATCCTGCAGGAGCGCGGAATTTACAAGCGGGATTATGCCGAGGGCACTCTGCGTGAGAAGCTGTTTGGCCAGGGGCAGGCGCTCCTGCCTGCCACGCATCCCGGCGCTTCTTATCGCAGGCTCGGACAGGGCCTTGATGCGGCTGAGTAGACGCTGCCGCGATGCAAGGGCAACGCGAGAGTTCGATAATCCCCTCGGATGACCTCAAGCAGGCCATGCGCCACTTGGTCGGGGCGTCACCATCATTCCGACGGAGCACGAGGGGCGACGGACCGGCCTAGCCGCTCCCTCAGTGATCTGATCTGAAGCCCGACAAGCGCTCGCCGTTGGCAACATAGTCTTAACCACATCAACGAAAATCCTGCCATTGCGCGGACAGAAGCATTGCCCGCCTCTTTGTGCCCACACTGCTCGACATGAATGAGTCGCACCGGAGATCGGCTGTGTTGCGTATGAGAGGAGGGCCCAATGTTCCGAGACCTTTCAACCCGCATCCTAAATGTCCACTGTGTTCTTGTTTTGTCGCTCAGCCTGTCGGCCGCTGCAGGATGGGCCTCGTTTGCCGTCTCAAGCCAGTCCGCGACCAAGCTGGAGGGTCAACTTCGGCGTGAGGTGGCAAGCCTGCAGGATACCCAAGCAAAGCTCCTCTCGGAGCGGGCGAAAACGCGAGCGTCGCTGTCCGAAATGGGGCAGTTGCGTGCAGATCTTGCAGCTGCACGCACAGGGCTCGCCCGACTGTCTCAGCCGATGGATCAAACCAAGCCGGCGTTGCCTCCCGTGAGACCTGATGCCAAGGAAAGTCTCCGCACCAGCGAGATCAGTGACACAGGATCCCAGACGGGATCAATCGCGGCAAAGACAGGCAAATCACCGCCCGTAAAAGCAGCCTCAGGAGACAAGCCGCAGCCACAGGACCGCAATGGTCAGGTAGCGGCCGTCAAAACCCCAACGCCGGGCGGACACGGAGCAATCGAGAGGTCTCAACGAGATACGGCACCGGCCATCACACCTGAGCTGGATGCCGCAAGCCTGCGCCGGCTGACAAGGTCAGCAGAAGCGCAAGCACAGTGATGATCGTGGCGTTGAAGATGTGATCAGCTGCAGACGCAAGTTCCATAACGTCAGCGTGCTGGGTGGCTTGTGGGCACAGGGTTAAATGTCCGCCCCAAGCAACGTTCAAAGGCTGTGCGTCCTTAGAAACCGATCGCCCATCGTATGCTTTGATTGCACCATGCTGATTGCTCTCGAACCCGGTCACAGAGGCATCATTGTTTCGAAGGAGCGAACTTGCTCCTGGGACGCCATTGCCAGATGTGGTTTGCTTCTGGCTCGCGCCTTACAGAGCTGCTGGAGACGGTTGAGCGCACCGTGAAGGCAACCTCGATACACTGACAGAAGCTTATACGAGATCGTCTTCTTCGGCGATCCCGGTCGGATTCGCGACAAGGCAAGGCGGTCTTCCACCAGCCAGCCGCTCGCGTCCGCATCGTCAACAACGGTTGAAGCCGTCTTCAGCCGTCGGGTTTCTCATTGGTGATCACCCCAAACCCTTAACGTTGGGCAATGGTCAACTGAGGGGACCACAAGGGCCGGAGCAGCGGCTCGGCCACGATTCCGCTTATCAAGGCAAGAGACAGCATGACAAGTCCAACGCGTCCCCACAGCGCAACACGATCCTTCCGGGTCATCAGGGAACCCTCCGTGCGTCACACATCGAAGACAACTTAGCTGGCCGACAGTTGGTTGCCGATGGCCAAGCTACCCACAGATCCCCGAACCCTTACTCGGTCCTCGGATTCGAGAGAGTCATTGCTCGGGCTCACGCGCTCCAGGAATGCGGCCCCTGATGAGATGGGCCGTGTCGCTCGATCCGCATCGACGCGGTTACCGTGCAGACCCGCTGGTTCTGCTCGTCCCGCACCTCGATGACAACATCGCTGGTATTGCCCTTCGCCAGCTGGCTCGTGCCAATCTCAGCCGCCGAGCGGGCCGCCGCATGCACGGCAGCGTCCAGGCTGTCGAAGTCGGGGCCCTCGTCATCGCGCACGAGCGGCTTCCCGTTCTGGACATCGAAATAGTAGCGGGCCACGGCACTCTCCTCTGGGCCGGCCCCTGTTCTGTCTGAGATTGCGATCGACGGGCATTCGGCACGTCAAAGCGCCCTGGCTGAGAGTGCTGCCTCAAAATCCTCACAGCCAGGGCGTCAGCGGAGAGGAAGCCCTCCACCCACCTCAATGCCATTACGAATGGCACCGGAGTGTCTGTTCGGGCTGATACGCCACGCGCCCGGCGCAAGCATCCTGTCGCGGCCGTGGTAAACAATCCGTATCTGTCTAATGGACAATGCTACAAGAACATCCGTGAGGTATGGGCCGATACCCGCCGCAGACCAACACGTCTTCGTGACGATTGAAATGGCCATTGTTTCGGCAAAGCTTGGTCATCATTGGAGCTCTTTGCGGAAATAGATGCCAAACCCCGTTGAATTCATCGGATCTGTCGTTTTCCCGACAGACACCGCACTTATTTTCCCAGACTGTTGAAGGGTAGTGGTCAAGAGGAGCGGGGAGTGATGGATCAGAACGTAGGCCGTCCAGCTGTCGAGGATCATCCTCTCGTGAAATCCCTTCGAGCCATTTTGAAGGAGCTGGATGACCAATACGAGCGGGAGCGACAGAGCCTCATCGCGACATTGCCCAACACGGGCGTGAAGGATCGCGCGCTCGCGATGCTTGAATCTCGGCACCACCAACGGCGGGAAAACTATCTCCGCGAATTGACAGCCCTCCTTGAGCAAAGATCAGTCGGCTCCCTTCCCGTCTGACAGAGACAGTGCCGAACTCCCTTCCCTGACCCGTTATGACACCCTAGCTTGAGAAGAGCTGGCTTAGTCAGCATCACCTGTTGCGGAAGGCAGCCCCCGATGAGTACCACCCGTGTCTTTCTGCTCGCCTCTGCCCTGGCTCGCCTGATCGAGAGGGAAAGGGGAGGCCACCTCGTCCGGCAGGGCTTCTTCCCGGATCGACCAGGCCGGAGTGCCCATGTGCAGCTGGCAGGCGATACTGGGCACCTCATCCTGGTCTCCCATCATGCTGCCGGCCCACTCGAGGAGCCTGCTGAAATCTCTCGTGCTCAGGCTGAGGCGCTGCTCGATCTGACCGCCGGACGGACCGAGTATCTGAGCATCCCGATCGACACCGGCTCGCACAGTGCCACCATCCAGCGCTTCGTCGCTCCAGCGTCGCTCGATCTGATCAGCGTCGCGTTCAAGCACGAAAAGGCAGCGCGAAAGTTCCAGCCGCCGGTCTGGTTTGGTCCCGAGGTCACCAGCGATCTCGGCTATGGAACCCGCGCTATCGCACTCGCCGGCCCGCCCTCTACCCCGGAGGTGGAAGTCACGGATGCGGCCCTTAACAGCCTCCTCGATGCCTTGGGGAACCGGGCTGGGGAGCCGCAGCCGCAGCCGACCTGGGTGGCTCCTGAACCTGAGACATCCGAGACCGTCTTGGACCCAGACGCCGAACGCGAACTCGATGGGCTCAAGATTGAGGACAGCGTGATCCGGGAACTCGCCCGTTCGTTGCAGCCGCAGGGGCGCTGAACCTCTCCTCCGATTCATGGAGTTAACGGAGTGGCGGTCGTATGAACCACACCAATCCCATGCACCGGCACGCAGTTCTGGCTCTGCTCCTGCTGGGGTTGGCAGGCTGCGCTTCGTCCTCTTCGCCCATTCATCCAAGCGGATGGGCGTGCGAGGCGGGCGATCAGTCGATGGTTCGCGACACGCTCTACTTTGGCCATAACCGCCCCAACGGGGGAAGAGTCCGCGAGGCCGAGTGGCGGCAGTTCCTGAATGAAGTCATCACGCCACGCTTTCCAGATGGGTTAACGGTGATGAAGGCGACCGGGCAATGGCGTAATGCCAACGGCCACATCGAGCAAGAAGTCTCCCAAGTCGTGACCGTACTCCATGCCGGTGACCCCACGACACGCGGGAAGATCTCAGAGGTCATGGCCGCCTACCGACAGCGCTTTGACCAGGAGGCCGTCCTGCGCGAGCGTACCGCGACCTGCGCACGCTTCTGATCCGGCAAAGCGGCTGAGGGTATCAGATCCGCCTTGGTCCAAGTGGCCTGGAATGGATGACTTTGGGGCGATAACCAAACAGCGCCCGACCCTCACCATGGCTTCGAATCTATGCGTGGCTTGATGAGAGCTGGCCCCTGATATGAACTCGGTATGAGCTACAGCCTGATCCAACTCGCGCCCGGGGCCTATGATCTCCTCCTGCATGGAGAGGTTGTGGGCAGTGTGGTGCGTACCACCTCATTCCAGCCTTACACCTGGACAGCGGAACTGCTCGAGGATGTCCCTCCATCTCGGAGGCCAGCGCCCTTCACGGAGCTCGAACATGTCTTCGCCTCGTTGGAGGATCTCTGTGAGTGGCTCGGCCAGCCACAGATGAAAACCAACAATCGCCATGGCGATGCCTGGGAGGGCTGAGCCATCCCATTCAGTGAAATTCAGCCAGAACGCTGATCTGCGTTCACCGATAGTTCAGGGGTCGACGCGCATCTTGGGACACCGGTTGCCCGACCGTACTCCCGGCCAAGCCCAGGACCTCGATCTCTCTCATCGTTGGACTTGGTCGGGTTCTCTTTCTGTGCAGACCGAACGTACTTCCATCTGAAGATGCATGGTCGGACAGCCGGCATGGGTTGCTTGGAACCTAGCGCGATGCCAGCCCCAGAGTGTCGATGATGCGCGGGGCAAGAGCGATCGCGACGATGCACAGCGCTTGCAGGATGAAGATCATCAGGCCCGGGACTTTACCCATCATTGGGACCGCGCCTCCTGAAGCCGCGTCAGGTACGGCGGCAGATCCTCGTCTGCCTGTATACCCCGGCTGCCGATCTCTCCGCCGCCAGCCGTCCGGAACCTCGAAGCCGTCTTTCCGTGATGCTCGAGAGACGAACCTGGAATATCGGCTGTGCGGATGTCGCTTGCTCCGGGTGTCGAGGAGGGCGTACTCGACGCCTCAGCCGGTCGCTGAGCCTTTATTGTTCCACCACAGGACGAGATGCATCCGGGACGAGGCATACAGGTCTTTTCGGACTAAGCCTCTGGCTGGATGACCCAACAGCCTTTCGCAAGATGGCCTTGATGTGCTCTTTCACGGCGGCCTCGTCCGCGCCAACTTCAGCAGCAATCTCGGCCTTCGCCCTACCGGCTTTCAAGAGAAGAAGAATCTGAGCTTCTGGATCTGTCAGGGACCGGTTCCGGGAGTGGTTGAGATTGGCCGCGAGTGGCGGCCCAACTGCGCCGGGGTACTGAATTGTTGAAATGAACCTGGCCACCATCGCCCCTACGGATCAACCCTTTGGTAAAACTTTGCCCTTGATGCGAGAGGAGTTGCCACAGCGCTTCGGAGGTAGAGCAGCCGCCCGTCCCACTCTTCGGAGAACGTGTAGGTCCTGCTGAAGGAATGACATGAAGGAGTGAAGTGACAGTGGTCTAACTCTCCCGTGTGGATCGTACAACGGGCGCTGACCTCCGACGAGGAGCCCGGGAGGGCAGTCCATCCGTGCCAACTCCCGGGGCTCGTCAACAGCTGTCGTTGAGAGGCAGCTGGAGTCAGAGTGAGCTGATTTGCCGGAGGTGACAAGCGCTTCGAGCAAGGCGCGGCAGCGTGGCACACTGCTGAAGCTGGGAACCTGACCTCACGTGCGCTTTGCGTACGCTCCCGCGTGTAGCTCTGAGGCAAAGAAGCCGATGGCGGTGTCCTCTTGATCCATACTCTGTTGGCTTAGGGAGCCTGCTCTGGCGGATGCCCTCCCTTGCCCCTGGGGAACTTCCCCTCATCTCAGAGCATAGAAGCTTAGCGGACCAGAAGAGCCCCGCTTGAATGGGAGGAAAGCTGATGCCGACGAGCCCTGCCTCTGCCCCGCTCTCTCGCCGCACCATGGCCTATGTTCTGGCCGGAGGCCGCGGCAGTCGCCTGCTGGAGCTGACTGATAAGCGGGTCAAGCCGGCGGTTTACTTCGGGGCAAAGTCGCGCATCATCGACTTTGCCCTCTCGAACGCCCTCAACTCCGGCATCCGTCACATCGCAGTTGCCACCCAGTACAAAGCTCACAGCCTGATCCGCCACCTCCAGCGCGGCTGGAACTTCTTTCGGTCTGAGCGCAATGAGAGCTTTGACATCCTGCCGGCGAGCCAGCGGGTGTCCGAAACGATGTGGTACGAGGGCACGGCCGATGCGGTCTACCAGAACATCGACATCATCGAGAGCTATGCCCCTGAGTTCATCGTGATCCTGGCCGGCGACCACATCTACAAGATGGACTATGAGGTCATGCTCCAGCAGCATGTCAACCAAGGGGCTGACGTGACGGTCGGCTGTCTCGAGGTGCCGCGCCTGGAGGCGACCGGCTTCGGCGTCATGGCCATTGACGAGACCGACCGCATCGTCTCGTTCCTGGAGAAGCCTAAGAACCCGCCCGGCATGCCCGACAACCCGGACATGGCGCTGGCCAGCATGGGCATCTATGTCTTCACGACCCGGTTTCTGCTGGATGAACTCAGGCGGGACGCGGCCGAGCCAGGCTCCAGCCGGGATTTCGGCAAAGACATCATCCCGTACCTCGTGGAGCACGGCAAAGCCGTCGCCCATCGCTTCACACACTCGTGCGTGCGGTCGTCAGCGGAGACGGAGGCCTACTGGCGCGATGTCGGCACGCTCGATGCCTACTGGGCAGCCAACATTGACCTGACCCAAGCAACACCAGGCCTGGATCTCTACGACACGGCCTGGCCGATCTGGACTTATGCCGAGATCACGCCACCGGCAAAGCTGACGCGGGATGGATCCGGGCGAGGGGAGGCGATCGACTGCGTTCTCTCCGGCGGCTGCATCGTATCGGGAGCCGTCTTGCGGCGCTCGATTTTGTTTACCGGAACTCGTGTCCACTCAGATGCCCATCTGGAGGACGCTGTGGTGCTGCCCGGAGTTGAGATCGCCCCTTCTGCCCGACTATCCAAGGTCATTGTTGACCGTGGCGTGCACATCCCGGAGGGACTTGTGGTGGGAGAGGATCCGGATCTTGATGCGCGACGCTTCCGGCGCACGGACAGTGGCATCTGCCTGATTACCCAGCCCATGCTCGATCGGCTCGAGTAACATTCCTGGTGCGGATTGTTTCTGCTCACGCTGTTACGCCCGACCAAAGATCAGCCACCGCCGCGTCATGAGGCTGTCATCGAGTCACTTTAGGTGAGCCCTGTGGCCGTTTGGCCTGAGGGACAAGGACAGGCACGGAGGCACTGCCTTCCTTGTCGCCTCACCCAGCCTGCTCAGTCGCGAGCCTATGGCCGGATGTGTCTCCATGATCAGCGTGAGACGGATCGTTCCCTAACCACAGCCGCCACACGGACGCCGATCGTTCAAGATGTCCGGAACGGCTTCAAAGACTCGCACCGTTCGAAGGATGCTGGAGCCTCGATTCTGTGAGGAGCCAGGATATGGAAGAGGTATATGAGCCAGGAGCACTCAACGTCTGCGGCCGTGTCAGTCTTCAAACTCTTTCTCCATAAATTTTCTTTCTGCCGCCGTTGGACGTCCAAGCTCCACAACCCGACTGCCTATCTCCGGCGCCTTCACCATCGCGACGGCTCGCGATCCGTCCACCTCCACCAGGAAGGTCAGAAAATTGTCAGCGCAATCGTGCGGCTTGCAGATCGAGCTGGCATAATAGGTATTCCCATTGACCATCACCCGTTCAAGTGGCATTCCCGTACCATCGAGACGCCCGAACCAGGATAGGTGCTTCAGCTTCGCAGGGAGTATCTTCAAATACGCCCGATAATGGGATGGCTTTTTCTTGCGCAGATCCCATACGTAATCCGGCATACCAGGCGATGCAGCCTCAGCGGGCAATCCCAAACAAAGAACTGCACCGGAGAGGATAATCCCGACGACCCATCCGGACCTGAAGTTCAAAAATGCCATCGCCGAGCCTTCCGAGTTCGCTCCGGCATGTCGACCGTCTCACGAACCCGGCAGGACGTTAGCCCCGCAACGGAGGCAGTCTAGACCGCATGTTAGGTCTCCAGAGAGAATTCACGAGAGGGTAAATGCCGGTGTGGGGTTCAGAGCCACTCTGCTCTGATGCTAGTGCCCGGAAGAGGCCGCCGAAAGGAGGCTGATGTGCGCACCTGCGTCCGGCAGACGCTTGACCTCTTGACTAGACGCGGCAGGATGCTCTTGCGGAAGCGCATCTGACGTGACTGAAGGAACATTCAATGGCGACCGGTACTGTGAAGTGGTATAACGACACCAAAGGTTATGGGTTCATTCAACCAGACAATGGCGGCAAGGATGTTTTCGTCCATGCGACAGCGCTTGAGCGGGCCGGCATGCGCGGCCTCGCTGAAGGCCAGAAGATCTCCTATGAGGTGGAATCCGACCGGCGTACCGGCAAGGAGTCTGCAACCAACCTGCAAAAGGCTTGATGAGCAGATAGCTTGGCGGACTTAGGACGAACTATTCAAGCCGCTCCTGACTGAGCGGGCTTTTTTGATCGTCGTCTCCCCTTCAAGCGCTGAGAAAGGCAGGGGCACGGCTCCAGCTTAAGGCGGGGCTCGCCCATTGCTCTTGCCCTTCTCGTCGATCACGCTCACAAAAAAGCCGCCGATATCCTGAATGGCCTGCGCTCCGCTTCGACCCTTACGAGGTTACAAGCACCTTGAGCACCGGCATCATCGCAACCGCAATTGTCCTCATCATCGGCTACGTCATCGTGTCCAGGATCGTCGGATTGGCACTCCGACTTGTGATTCCACTGGTTCTGCTCGCCATCTTGGGCGGGGCCGGTGTGTTCTCGGGCCTGATGCCGGAGCGCTCTCCTGCAGACCCGTACACCTCATACGGCCAAACTCAGCATCGCTCCGATGCCGACATCGGCGATCTCCGCCTGCGCGACATCGCCGACATCGCTGTCGATACAGTTCGTTCTGTGCTGCAGGGCAGCCTTGCCCTCTTATTGATCTTCACGGAAATCCTGCAACCGAGAGACCTGCGTGCCCAAAGAAGCGGACGATGATCTCGGGTCGGCGCTGCAGGCGACAGAACTCGCGGCGCACCAGACGGTGGAGATCGGCGACTGATCCGGGCAGTGCATTCTCCATGGCTCGCTTGACGAGGGCATTGCACTGCTCTTCCGGATTCAGCTCGGGGGCATAGGCCGGCAGATAGGCGACCGCATAGTCCTGCGCGTGCGCTGCGATGAAGTCGGTGGTGGCTCGTGAGCGATGGGCGTTGAGCCGATCCCACACCACCAGCAGCGGCGTGCCGATCTTGCGACGGAAATACCGCAGGGCCGAGATCACGGTGTTGCTCGACACGCTGGTGCGAAAGTGACGGGCATACAGCCGCCCGTCGGGCGTGATCGCCACAATGCTCGACACCTCGCGCCGCTTGCTCAGCCGCTGGAGGACCGGGGTGATCCCGCGCCGCGCCCCAGGTCGTGCCTGGCCGCGCCCGGAAGCTGTGGCCGGTCTCGTCCCAGAGGAGGAGCGTGCGCTTCTCCCGCTGCGACTTTTTTTGAGCGCTATCCAGTCCCGCTTGGGCCAGACGGCGATGACAAGCTCATTGCGCTCTCGTGCTCGGGTGGCGGGGCGCTGCACGCTGAAGCCATGCGCCCTGAGGGGTCGCTCCAGATAACGCGGATGGTAGCGCACTCCGAACGCGCACTCGATCAGGGCCGCGATACGCTTGAGGGTCCAGCGCTCGGTGGCAAAGCCCGCCGCCATGGCGCCCCGGTCCAGCAGCCGACCCAGACGGGCCCAGGCCTTCTCATCGAGCCGAGGGTCCCGACCCGGAATGGGGCGAGCCTCCAGGCCATGCACGCCCTCCTGGGCGAGGGTTGCGGCCCAGCGGCAGACACTGGCGCGGCTGACCCCAAGTTTGCGGGCGATCTGGGCCTGGGAGAGCCGCCCTTGGCGCAACAGCCTCGCGCCTGCCAGACGCCGCTCCTCCATCTGCTCGGATGTCAAATGCGTCGGCCGCCACACGTCGT
Source organism: Microvirga tunisiensis (assembly GCF_009296175.1). Classification (GTDB taxonomy): domain Bacteria; phylum Pseudomonadota; class Alphaproteobacteria; order Rhizobiales; family Beijerinckiaceae; genus Microvirga; species Microvirga tunisiensis. The sequence goes on from NZ_VOSK01000003.1 coordinate 29,158, forward strand.
CATCCATCGCGCACCTCCTCACGAGGATCGACACCGCCCTATGTTACACCACCTTCGTGAAGATCATTAAATGGCGTGTCCGAACCGGGACCAGGGCGCGAGCCGGGCTTGCCTGATGAGCCCCAGCGCACCCGTCGCGGCGAGCCCTATGAGCGGCCGCCCGGCGTTGCCGATGACCCGCGGCATAGTGAACCGCGGCACGGATGGTGAGCATCGGATGGCCCTCAGAATGTAATCAGATTTTCCGGCTGACGAAGCGTGATCCCGCGAGAGTAAAGCGCCAGGGCATGTCAGTGGCGCGGGTGATCCCGATTCGCATTCCTGTGGTGATCTCAACCGGGCTCTTTCGGCGGAAGAGCTGAAAGGGTACTTGGTCCAGCGGCAGCTCATTGTGCGTGATGGTCACGCCAAGAGCTTGGCACACGCGACCGGGACCTGAGCAGAGAAGGCGAAGATCGTCGACGTGACGTCGCACCTTCATGATCTCGATGCCGGTGGTTGGCTCAAGAGCTCTGACCAGCACCGCGCTGCCCGGCAGACAGACGAAGTTCAGGCACCAGTGCATGCCGTACGACCGGTACACGTAAGCGTTGCCCGCAGGACCGAACATGGCTGCGTTCCTCGGCGTCGGGCCACGAAAGCTGTGGGAGGCCGGATCGTCGCTGGTGTAGGCCTCAGTCTCGACGACCCGTCCTCCGATCCCATCGACAAGCAGGATGGCTCCGATGAGCTCGCGGGCGACCGCTACCGCATCGCGCGCGAAGTACGACTGAGGCAACGTTGTTGCCATGCGCCCGTCAGCGTCACCTCCTAAGCGGCGGCAGGATTGATGGCATCCTCGGCCAACTCAGAAAGGATCTGGTCCGTGTTTTCTTCCTCGATCAAAGTCTCCTGGATGAGCCCCTCGGCCTCTGTGAGGCCAAGCTGCTTGGCCCATGCCAGCAGGGTGCCATAGCGGGTAATTTCGTAATGCTCCACCGCTTGGGCGGCAGCAATCAGGCCGGCGTCGAGAGCCTCGCCGCCGCTGAACTCCTGCAGGACTTCTTGTCCTTCCTCGATGATGCCCTGAATGGCCTTGCATTCAACACCCGCAGGCTTTTCCCCGAGCAGTTGAAATACCTGCTCCAGGCGCTTCACCTGCCCCTCGGTTTCTTTCAGGTGGACGGCAAAAGCGCCCTTGAGCTCCTCAGCCTGCGCGGCGTCTGCCATTTGCGGCAGGGCTTTGAGAATGGCAGTCTCGGCGAAGTAGGTATCTTTGAGCTGGTGCAAGAAGAGCGCTTTCAGATCCTTGTCGGCCATGGTCGGTCTCCTGGTCAGATGGTGCAGCGATACGGACAATCCGTCAGGCACCTCGGTGTTCCGCGCAGCTCGCCAGCCTTGGGCGGGCAACGCTCATGAGGCTCCTGCGTTAGATCGAGCAGCCAACACGCAGGAGAACCATGATGGCATTTGATTACCGCTCCGAGCTGAAGCGGCCTTTGTCTCTGGCGTTGGCTGGAGTTGCCATCCTGGGATGGCTTCTGGCACTCAGCCTTGGGCTCTCCTCCTCCGACCAACTGCAGCAAGCCCAAGCGGAAACAACGCGGCTGCAGCAGGCTGAAGCCACCCTGCGCCGCCAGGTTGATGAGCAGCAGCGCACCGGAGGAACCCTCGCGGACTTGCAGGCCAGGGTAGCTGGTGCGGAGCAGCAGTTAGCCCAGGTCACACAGGTGCATGAGCAGGCGCGGACCCAGCTTGCTACCCTGCAACAAACAACCCAGGCGTCTCAGCAGCAGCTCACGCAGACAGCTCAGTCGCGCGATCAGCTTCAGGCGCAGCTTGGTACTCTGCAGCAGTCGCTCCAGGCAACCCAACAGCAGCTGGCCCAGGTCATACAAGCGCGTGAGCAGGCCCAATCGCAGCTTACCGCCACTCTGCAGGACCTGCAGGCGCAACAGCTGCAACTGACGCAGCTCACCCAGACGCGCACCGAGGTTCAGTCTCAGACCTCCGCAGCGCAGCAGGCCCTGCAGGCTAATGAGCAACGGGCCGCCGAGCTGAACCGCAACGTCACGGCCCTATCGCAACGTTTGTCGGAACTCCAGGACCAACTGCCGCAGGCGGAGCAACGGCTGGCCACGGTGAAGGAGGAGCTTGTGACAAGCGAACAAACCGGCATGGCACGCAAACAGGAGTTAAGTGATCTAAGCCGTCAGATGGAGGAGGCTCGTCGTGAGGCGGCAGCAGCCCGCGAGACGGTGGGTCGAGCCACCGAGGAACTGTCATCTCGGCGAGCCGAGCTCAGCGAGACTGAGCAACGCCTCCAGCAGGCACGTGAGGCGCAAGCATCCACGCAGACGGATCTTGCCAACCTTCGCTCGGAGCGGGAGCGCCTGACGAGGGAGCAGGCTGAAGCCCAGAACCAAGCGGCCCAGCAACGGACCGATCTTCAGGCTCAGCTGGCGAGGGCAACCGATGACCTGGCCGCCCGCAACCGAGAGATCGCAGAGCTGGAGGGGCGGCTTCAGGCCACCCGTCAGGAGCTTGCTGATGCTCAGGGCCAATTGGCTGGAGCAAGGCAGCAGCTTGCAGCGCCACCCCCTGCTCAGGGTACATCTGGAACTGGTGCTCCAACCGATGCAGCTCCCATGTCACCCGAAACACCCCAGTGACAAGCCCGCTCGTTCCGGCTGCTGGTGCTTCAGTGCCCGACATAAAGCCTGTCGTGAACAAACTCGACGCAAAAGGGCAGTGCTTGACGCAGGAACGTAGCTTTGCTCAAGGTCTTCACCGAAGCTCACGAGAAGAATAGCCATGGTCCCATCCTCACAATGGACGCTGTTCATCGCCCGCCCCGGAAGAGATCGGCAGCACGTCATTCGCGATCCCCAAGGCGAGCCTCGGCTCATCTTTGGTGAAGACGATGGCACGAAGATCAACGATCGTCTGGCGAGGTTTCTTGTCGAGAGCCTGAATGCGGGTGTGAATGTCGAAGATCCGAATCCTGATGAAGGCTGGTTCCTGGACAGCCTGGAAGAAGGTAACGAGCAGGATCCGGGCATTCTCATTTGTGACCCTGATTTCGAGATCCGGCTCGAGATACTCGATACGGGCAGCCGTGAAGAGGACCAGGCGCTGGGCCGAAAGGTTGTGGCTCTGATCAATACCTACTTCAACCAGAACGCGGCTTCACATCCAAGCACTTCCTCCGTCGGCTCTCCAATGGGAAAACAGCAAACCGGCTCGAAACGTTGAACGATGGAGCAGATGGAAGCCCCTTGGCCATGCAATCTTACCTTGGCATCGACCGCAGACTTCTTGTCAAAATGTTTGTTCAGCGCGATTTCGATGTAGCCCCAAAGTTAAAATGTCACAATGGTTCCGACCGTTTGGCGATAGGATAGCGCTGATCGTCTGTAATGTTTGATCAGTGTCACTGGACATTTCGGGGTGAGACAGGAAATCTAATGATTTCCGTAACTTAGCTTGGGCCCTGAGACGACAGTTTGGCACATACCCTGAGATTCGCATTGGCTTTGGGCAGTTAACGTGAGATTCCGGCTCACAAACGTCGCCTGGATTTGGAATGGGTTGAGACCATCCGACCAACAAACGATCTGTGTGTTTAGTCGCGCATCAAAGCCAAGAAGATCATTGCGTTATCTGGAGTGGAGGAGAGCAGAGGGCTTCCCGAAGCTGTCTTTCACTGGCAGTTAACGTGAGATTCCAACGCCTCCGAGTCTCACGCCAAGATGCCCATGACTGTTCGAAAATCAGTGATCTCACGCCAACGTGCCCATTGACAAGCTCAGATCACAACTCTGTACCCAATTTTCCTTCGTTAAAAGTGACGAGGGCGGCGATTGCTCGCCGCCCTCTTCTTGTTGCTGTTGCTGATGATCCCTCGTCTAGGCAGCTCCAGTGCCTGTATAGTCGGCCACGATGTGGAGCATGGCCCGAAGGCCGGTGATCAGGCCAGCTTCGTCGACCTTAAACCTAGGAGAATGGTTTGGAGCGGCGTTCTCCACTCCTTCGGGGGTGATGCCGACGAAGAAGAACATCCCCGGGGCCTTTTGCGCGAAGTAGGAAAAGTCTTCGCCTGCGGAGCTGCGTTCTGCTTCGTTAGCTTTGTCTCCGGCAACCCGCACCAGGCTTGGCGCCATCTTCGCGACCAGATCAGGATCTGCCATGATGGGCGGGTATCCGTTGGCTTCCCAGATCACCTCCGCGGACGCGTTCATGCTGGATGCCACGCCTTCTGCGACCTCCTTCACTCGCCGCTGGATTCTTTGGCGGGTGTTCTCATCATAGGTTCTGAGGGTACCGGACATTTCTGCCTTGTCCGGGATGATGTTGTACCGGACGCCAGCATGGAAGGTACTGACGCTGAGGACCACAGCCTGTTTCGTAAGGTCGGTTTCGCGACTTACGAGCGTCTGGAGGGCAGAGACGATTTGCGATCCGACAACGACCGGGTCAACGCCGTTCCAGGGCATGGCTCCATGGGTCTGCTTGCCATTTACGATCAGCCGGAAGCCATCCGAGCTCGCATTCACGGCACCAGCACGATATCCGATCGATCCGATGCTCACCGCACTGGTCACGTGGAGGCCAAAGACGGCATCCGGCTTTGGGTTCTCCATAGCGCCTTCATCGACCATCAGTCTTGCGCCGCCGATTTCGCCGTTGGGCAGTTTCTCCTCTGCCGGCTGGAACAGCAGTTTGACCGTCCCTTTAAGCTCCGCTTTATGCTGCGCAAGGACCTCGGCAGCCGCCATCAGAATGGCCACATGGCAATCATGACCACAGGCATGCATCACGCCCACATCCTGCCCCTCCCACTTCGTGCGGGCTTTCGAAGCAAATGGCAGGTCAACCTCTTCACTGACTGGTAGAGCGTCCATATCGGCTCTTAGGGCTACGACCGGGCCGGGTCCGCCCTCGCCTTTCAGGACCGCGACAACGCCGGTTTTGGCCACACCTTCCTTAACCTCGTATCCGAGATCCTTGAGGTGTTTTGCGACCAAAGCGGCCGTCCGGGTTTCCTGGTTGCCGAGTTCCGGGTTCTCGTGGATGTCGCGACGCCAAGCGATCATTTTGGCTTCGACAGCCTTCGCGGCCTCATCCAGTTTCGCGTGGATCGGCCGAGCCGCGGCGGCCTGTACATTTGCAGCAGCTCCGGCTGGGAGTGTTTTGAAGACTGGAATAACGCAGCAAGCGCAGGCCAGCCCTTTCAGGAAGCCTCGGCGCGACGTCTCCGGGAAGACCTCGTCAGCCCGGAACTGCCGGACCATTCTGTTGTCACCGATATGAAGCATCGTTCCTCCCCGGGTTGGTTACACCTTTTGACACTAGGTTCCCTGAGCGGCTTGGCAAGATGGGAACTCGCACGGGTGCGATGCGGTTATGGGCGTTCTCGTGAGCCTGCTGTTCCGATAAAAAGGCAACTCCGAACTCTGACGAGCCACCTCGTTCTCCTACAATCCATCCGGATCATCACGGTCGTCTTTCTGCTGCCGGAGATCCCTACGTCACGATCGCTCAGGAAGGCGTGGGCGAACTGGTGAAGCTCGCGGCCGAACGCGGCAGGACCGCCCGCAATAGCATCAAGCTCGGAATCTGCGGCGGGCACGGGGGCGATCCGGGGTCGATCCACTTCTGCCAGTCGGTCGGGCTCGACTACATCTCCTGCTCGCCGTACCGCTAGTCTATCGCACGGCTTGCGGCCGCGCTCGAGGATCTAAGTTAAAGCCTTTTGCAGAAACCCATAATATAGGCCACTCGGCTCGCCCCTTGTTGAGGGTTTGTGGACCAACTCGGAGCGTCGCAGCGTTCCACCAGCGACGCTCCGGACTGTCTCACCAATCCAGACCGTCACCGTGGCCGGGAGAGGCTTCGCCATAACCAGGGATGATGTAGGGTCCATCTCCCGAAGCGGGAGGCGCTGCATAAAAGGGAGGATAGCCGCCGCCATGGTCATCGCCGTGAGGGAACCAGGACGAGAGATCCTCCAACAGGTGTGACAACGGATTTCCGCCGTACAACGGACCCACGTCACCGCCAGGGCCGCCGTTCGGTTCCACCGGTATGGGTGCTCCCGGATTGGGTTCTCCCACAGCGATTGCAGGCGCTCCGCCGCCGGACGGCATTTCGTTGGTGCTCGATTCGTAGAGTAGATTGTAGCCACTCATGAGATGTCCTTTCCAGAAGGTCTGCTCGCTTCCGCCGAGGAGTTCTCCGACGGCGAACGGTCACTTTGGCAGACGTCGCAAGGACTATTCTGTGAGATGTTTCACAAAGGGTCGATCATCACCGTCAGGAATGCGAACGAACCCCTAGATTAGCTGTCGCTGTAATGACGTCAGAACATCGCTCGCTTCCCGGCGTAGCGCCGAACAAGGGTAGTGCCTCACACTTTGGCTGTGACGGTGAGCGTTCACGCTGACACCTTGGTTTGGTCTGATCTTTCCCCTTCTGCAACAATTTGCAGCATTTCATCGGGTAGGGGTCTCTGAAGTTTCAGGGCCTCTTCCGGCGGCGCGTTGAGCCAAACGTCATATTCTTCGGGCGTGGTCAGGATGACCGGCATCGCTTTCGGATGGATCGGCCCCACCACGCCATTCGGTTCCGATGTCAGAAATGAATAGAGCAGGTGTTCACCTTCGACAGGATCGGCCTTCGTTCCACGTACGCCGGTCCATGGCCGCCAAATGCCAGCAAACGCAGCAAGGGGGCGCTCTTCATTGAGGGCAAACCAAACGGGTGTCTTGCGTGGACGAGTATCCTTGTACTCACTGAAACTAGTCAACGGAATAAGCGCTCGATACTGCGGCTTGAGCCACGCACGCCAGAACGGCGATCCAACATTCCGCACATTCGTCACTGGATGGTTCCCGACCTTCGGGGGAGGGGGGAAGCCCCAGCGCATTTGGATCAGCTCGCGCTCACCCTCATGAGTTCTGATGACCGGCGCCATCTGGTCCGGAAAGATCGCCGGCAGGGGAGGGAGGTTGCCTGCACTGTCGCGGGTGACATTGAAGGCCTGCCGCATCGTCGCCTGGGTCGCGTAGGAGCTATAAAGATTGCACACCGGCGGCACCTTCCGTCTCGGCATTCCGAGTTTTGTCTCACAACTGCGATTATCTCGTTGCCCAAAGTTACAAGAAGTCCTGCCATGCGCAACCCTTGCAGCTATAGACTTCAATCGACTGGAGTCCGCGCGACTGCGGATTTACACCGTCACGCGTGCAAACAGCGCTTCGCAATTTTCAGATAAGACCGTGAACCGAAACCAAGGAATTGCGGGTCCTCCTAGTCTACCGTTCTGGTCCAGTCAGGGTTGCCCCACAGTCCGTGGGATCCGGTTCAGGAGCGGCAAAATAACCCTTCTAGGTCCGTTCAGAAACCAGATCCGGCAAGGAAGGACGAAGGCAAACGGGGTCTGAAAAGGGTCATTGCCAGGGCGGAAGATCTGGCAAGATGCCGTGAGACAGGGCAATATGACGAGAATACGGATAATGACTAGCAGTGTGGGCGCAGAACATGGGCGACTTTGAGAGAACATTCGGCGCAGGCGCAGATGCTGCATCAATAATAGATGCTTACTCCGACCAGGAAGAAGATATCGACTCAGCCCAGGAGAAAGACAGCACAACTTCGGAAGAGAGGCTCGCAAAAGCGAAACAACGGGGCGTCAATATCTCTTGGCGATCTCGTATCGACGTTTATCCTGATGCAGTTGATCCTAGCGTTTTGACCCAACCTGACTTCCTCGCCTTCGATAAATTTAGCGATAAGAACGTCGGGAGAGTCTTCCGGATACATAGGAACGATGACTCGCCTTTTTTCAACGAGTTGATGGGCCGCTGGATTTATCCCGAGAAATGGGAGGTCTGGGGATGGTCCATGTACGCCCACAGCACCACTAAGAGAGTGCCATTTAGAACTTATGGCGCTACCAGCAGCCTTGCAGAGGCAGAAAGTTTCATGGCTGAAGCGTATGGGCTGCTGCTAGAGCACAACAGACCGCCGCCTAGGTTCTCCTTCTTTGTGAATCTGAGCAACTTGGGGTCAGACCATCTGAGCATCTGGACCCAAGATGGTGGCTGCGACTTGGAAATCGAAACCGATTCCGAGAGCGATGCGGTCATAGGGGCCCACACATGGGGTCACACCCTCTACGTGGTCATCAATTGCGGTCCTAGTGGCAACTTCGGCTCTGTTCACCCAGATATTGGGAACGCGATTGCTGCGTTCAGCGCCCAATTCGACGGTTGGCACGACAACGATGTGCCGATACGTTCGAGTTGCGAGCCGAAGATTTCGCGTGCCGTCGCTGAGATCCTCGCCGCTCATGACTCAGGTCAATTCACTTCCGGGTGCTTCAGGACTATTTCTTGTGCGGATACCGAGATTACCATCGCTGCAGTCCTGATGTACGGATATGCATAGCAGGTTCACGCTGGCTGAACCAAGTCGCAGGCTGTGGTCCTCTTAAGATCCTGAGGTTCTCCTTCGGCAGAAGTCGAGTCCTCCCAGCCACCCGTAAGCAGCAGCTCCAGCTTTGAACTAAAATCGGTTCAGCGCAAAATGCCCCGGCTGAGAGGGTAGGGGCTCTCGGCCAGGGCTAGCTCCACGCGTTGGGGGCAATGGAGTATGTGCGGGCTAATACGCTACACGCCCGATGGGGGCATCTTCATATGGCCACGCTTAAAAAATCGTGCACACCGCCCACGAAGTATCCTCGGCCACCGCAGGAAGGTTCAGGAGAGATGCTGAGCGAAGTGCTTGTTCATTTCGAACATGCTGACCTTGTCCTTGCCGCCGAATACCGCCTGAAGCTTCGCGTCTGCCAGGATCTCCCGCTTGTTTGCGGGGTTCTGCAGGTTGTTGGCCTTGATGTATTCCCAGACCTTGCTCACGACCTCAGTCCGCGGGAGCGGCGCCGATCCGACAACGGCCGCAAGTTCGTTCGACGGCTGCAGCGGCTTGGCCAGGGCGGGGTTCGGTTTCTTGGTTGCTTTGGTTTCGGTCATTCACAACTCCTCTACTTGTCCAATTCGCCCTGTTTAGGCGTAAAAGGGGCGGGACGATGACGAACCAGCACCTAATAGCTTCCTAACCTCGCTTTAGTACTCCCAATCTAGATGTGTGACTTGTTGATCAGCCAGAGGTCCTCATTCACCCCCTTGACCAACGCCTTGGTGATGCAGGCCTAATGGCGGCTTCGAACTACGCCCCGTCCTGAGTCGATTCCGTCGTCCAACAAAGTTTCCGGCTAAAAGTCTGAATTGGAACTCCCAAAACGGCTCATGTATGCATCCGCTAAATACGGGAGCGAAATCCAACTTCGTCTGAGGGGCAAATGAATAAGAAATTATCTGAGATCGAGAATGAATGGATCGCCCTACATGGACGGTCCTGTGCCGAGCTTGGATCGAATAATTTGGTTTCTCCTTTTCTTTCTGCGCCCATGGATGGCTATACCCCGGGGGCACCAGGAACCATTTTATACGTTGGCAAAGCGACAGCGGGCTCATGGTATGACCGGGAGTACGCTGAGGATAATTCTCCGGAAGGTCGGAAGGCTTGTACGCGGAGCTTCGTTGAATGGGTCAGAAACGGGGGCTACAGCTCAGCGTTTTGGCACCACGCAAAGTGCCTGTCTCAAGCGTTCACGCAGCATGGAGCGCCACCTCTCAGTAATCTTATTTGGTCAAACTTGTGCAAGATTGGTGTCCGGACAGGCAACCCTGAGGGGCGTTTTCTGGCGATCCAGCGCGACTTGGCTGTCGAAAGCTTACGAGCAGAGATCGAGGCCTACCAGCCTTCGCTCGTTGTCTTTGTCACTGGCACTTATGCTCCAGACATTATCGCCAAGGCCACACAGAGCAATTCATTGCGGAGTTGGGAACTAAGCCCAAGTGGTGCCCAGACCCGCCCACCTTACCAGGGTTCGCCTGGCATGCTCTGGACAGCTCACCCACAAGGAAAAAGGAAAAGCTCACTATCAGCGTGGGTGGATCAAGCACAATCTTTAATGGTCGCAATTTGAACCGGAGTAAAACCCATGATCTGCGACCCCTGCGTCGGTATCTTTTGGGGAATCAGAGGGTTCACGGACACTTGTCTCGTCACAGACAAGTCGACTTTAAGTGAGGCTGAGATCTATGGAGAATTTCTCACCCATCCAAGAGGTCACTACGAGTTCTGGGAAAAATTGCGAAGGAAAGGCGCAGCTTTCCTCAAGAAACAAGGATGGCCGTTACAGATCTTATCATATGAATATGAAGAGTGGCCCCGCGGTCGAATTGTCTTCAATACGACAAGTCAATACTTCACTCTCTATGCTGACAGAAAGTTGCAACATCCTCATAGCTTGACTCGGATAATCAACGAATTCGGCTTGGATGCGCATACTTATGAGGTGAAGTCAGATCCGCACTACCGCAGTAGCCAATCTCTCTGAGGTTTGGCGACGTCGACTGGCAGAGAAGGCGATATTCAGTAGGCTCCAGGCTAACGGCGCTGGAGACAGGAAGCATTGAAGCCACGCGGCACGGTGTCGGCGAGAGGGGTTGCTGCAAATCGAGAGCTTGGAGAGCCGATGGACACACGAGAACGTCGCCCCCGGCGACCTCCGACCTAGTTCACAAACCATTTGACCTCGGCAATAATCCGGCCGCCGAACCTATCGGCGGACGAGGTCAGGATGTCGAACCGCATTTCACATACGAGCGGCTCTCATGAGGGCAGGGGGGATGATCAAACCTCGTCACAACAGTCTATATGGGGCAGGATCAGATCTGCCTATGAGCATGAAATGACGACTGTCGATCCGCAATCCCAGTTAACGCGCTCTGGCAGGGGAGACGGACCACTAGAACAACCTGCGAGACCGAGAACCTATCCTGCCCTAGCTGTCGGTCTCATCGCCGGCAGCCTTATTGTTTACCTCCTGGCCGGACCCAGCTCAGGATCAGGAATCTCGTCCACAATCAGCTCTCTATGGGATTCACTCATCGCAGTCGTAATTGGGCTGTGCATCCTCTACGGCGCTTGGTGCCTGTTCTGGCCGATTGTCAGAAACGCGATCCTCATGGTCATAGGCTGGATCATCATTCTCGCGATCGGCGTCTACACGTTCCTCAAGTACGTCGGCTACTGAGCCCTACCGGCGGAAAGTCTTTCTCACTCGTCACGTTTGTACCGGAACGACCCTGGCGCCACGCGTCGCGCTGCAATCCGCGTCGATCCACGATCGGCGACTGTCTGCGTCTGCTTCGCTCCAAGCCGTGGGAGCGTCCCGACCAGAAGAACGAGGTTCTGAGCAACCTCCTCGCACGCAGGTCGCAGCTTGGGATCCGCCATCATCGAGTGGAACCGCATCCTATAAATGTGCTCTAGAAGAGAACAGGCATTCACCAGGTCGTCCGCTACCTCAAAGCAGGGCGACGTCTCGACCATGAATGTCCGGCAGCGATGCACGCTCCGCTCTAGATCGCGATAGGCGGCATCCAGGTCCTTGGCGCGCAACCCACGCCCGGCCAGCGCCTCAGACACACCGATGCTGAATCCGTCCGACAACATTCGGGCCACATGAATGAGAGCGTCGCCACAGGCGCGAGCCTTCTCTATGCCGTGCTTGTCGAGCCGAACTCGAATAGCGATCAACGCAGACTTGGCACGAGCCAAATCATCCTCGACAACGTCACATTCGCGACGATCCGCCCACCAATTGCACATGCGATTTTCCGGGAATCAATCTGGAGACTGATGAACCAGGAATCGTACGATTTGCGGCGAGTGACAAGCGGGAACGAGTGTGAAAGCGATCTCTGCGACATCATGGGCTAGCTTGCATCAATGGTGCCTGGGCAATCGGGTTCTGTCCTAATGCCTCGGACGTCGATGTAATCCTTCAATCCAGCTGATGATGTCATCGCTCTGGCGCACGCGTTCAGATAACGAGAGTAGGTAGGCCTTAGGACTTTTGATCTTCCACCGACCGGACGTGGCATCTTCTCCCTGGATCTGAGCAAAATAACTCAGCACCAGAGCTCCTATAACCGGGCCGTGTTCTCGCTGAACCTTCACCCATGTCTCCAATCCGATCCCTGTCATGAGAGCCAGAACCGGAGCGCTTTCTGTCAGGTCCTTCAGCTCGGCGACCGGTTGGCCTATCGTTTCTGCGACAACAGGAAGGTTCCCATTCACCAGAGCAAGGATGCTAACCTCGTCGACCGACTTGTTCTCACACCGTCCGTCCATCAACACGGATTCTGCAGCCTCGGCAGCAGAGGAGGGGAGAGGCTCCCCCGTCATACCCTCCGCACGCTCGGCCGCCGTGGACCGATGTCCGTTCATCCGGGCAGCAAAGTCCGACCAAGCGTCAACGAGCGTTTGTGCCTGATCGAGCGGCAATGAACGGGAGGCCCCCTTCTTGAGTAAGGCCTCATATTCATCGACCCATGGCGTGACAGCACCGGCCTTTTCAGGCCCAGCCTGGCCCAGCAGGATATCAAGACCCTTCCTCACTTCCGCCGAAAGGCAAAGGATCTGATGCCGCAACTCGCGGAGCCATCGACGCTCAGAGTCAATGCGTCTGGCGCCGGCGCGGAGTTGATCGGCCTGAGCCTGCAGCGGCGCCAAATCAAAGCCGTAGAAAGCCCGCTGCCCGATCTCGGAGCATTCTACCTCAAAGCGGCGGTTTGCGCGGCTCGCTACTCTCCTGATCAGATGGTGCTCCGAAAGGGACTTCAACGCGGCACTAAGTGAGGAGGCTGAGAAACCGGTCAGGTCCTCGAGTTGCTGAGCCGAGGGGGAAACCCCGATGGTCTGGTCCCGAATGGAGCTGACATTGATGCAAACGATGAGAGCGGAAAGAGCGGCCTGCTCCACCGGCGAAAGCCGGAGAGCCTTTCCGGCGTCAGCAGCAGCCTTGAAAAGGATGCCACGAAGGGCCTTTACGTCGATCTTCTGGGGAGCCGAGCACGTATCAGCCACAGTTTCGTCCGCGAGATCCAGGCTGATCGACGAAACAACGGCGGGAAACGAAGGGCTTACTGGGCTGAATGCCGGTCTGAACTGTACTGTTTCTAACATCTACGTTCTCCAGAACGCAGATCGAAAAAAGGAAGCAGAAACCTCATTAAAAGGCGCAAAAATTCCTTGCAGCCAATTCAGCCGAGAGGTACAAAACGGGTGTTCAGCGCCGGGTTGCCCCACTCGGTGAAAAGGCCGGATCCTCTTACGGGGGTTCGGCTTTTTCTTTTTATCGATCCTTAGTGCGTCATCTTAGATTCCAAGGTTTGTTCCAGGATCTCAGGCAGGTGCAATCTTCCTGAAAACCGATCTTTCTTGTTGACCCGGTAACACGCGCTCCCGCGGGAGTCTCGAAGAAATGGATTAGATTCCGAATCTTCTCGTCTGTTAGGGTTTCCAAGCGGCAGATTCGCAACATCTGACGGTATTTCAGCCCCGGCCTTATGTGCGACCGACGCCAAGGCTTTCCGCAGATCAAACGCTCCGGAAGCCATCTTCTGGGCGCTGGAGCGGAATAGCCCTGCAGCATTCGCTACGCTCGGGACCAACCCCTTTTCTGCCAGCCAGGTTCGCTGCACCGTCCAGTAGGCCAGCATGTAGGTATCGAGTTCGCCGATCATGGCGAGTGCCTCGACCCACGCTGATTGATGCAGCCCGATCACCCGCCGCAAGCGATGGCCGCCGCGGACCAGGTCTGAGGCACTCTCCAGTGGGCGACCGGATTTGTCGATCGCCGCCCGTAGAGGGGCAATTAGACCAAGAACCGCTTGAACCTCATGCGGCTGATAGCCGAGATCATAGATGTCAGCTTCGCTGGTAGCTTCATACGCCGGCCCTACCAAGGGAACGAGCATGTCGATCGGATCCAAAGGAGCCGATTTCGCGTCTGGGAGAGGAGAGGGGAGATCAGCTCCCACTACCGCAACTCCGATCCTGGCCTCGCCAAGCCCTTTGGGCGCTACAGAAGCCGTATCGAGGCGTCTGGTTGAGTGGGTGCCGTCCTGGTCCGCTGCTGTCACGCAATCGCCCGCGGCGTTGTTACAAACTTCGTTTAGAATCTTGGGGAGAGTCTCAACCGGTGCGCAACCGATGGTGCCTTGGTGCGCAATTTGGCCTGAAAAAAAGAGAAAATTCATGGGCTTAGGCAGCTCAGCCTCGATGGCGCTACGCTCCGCCGACCAGCGGGCAAGCAGAACATCGCTCGGACGATTGCACTTCGACCAGCGCGGCGTCTCGGCATCGAGGAGTGCGAACCGGCCCTGCCAGTCTCGAGCGCTTTCGGACTTGGTCTTCTCCAAGATGGCTAATGCGCGCTTCACCCCAGCCCGCTCTGCAGCGATCATTGTGCCGAGGTCGGTCTCCCTCTGCCGCTGCTGTCGTACACCTGCCGCTGCCGCAGAGAGGTCATGGGCGCGCGTCAGAAGGGGCTCAAGATCGATCCCGAACGCCTTTACGACGGTCCTATCACGCCTAGTGATCGCAAACCGTCGCCGAGTGGCGCTGGACTCCCGGGCAATCAGCCCGAGGTCGATGAGGCGGTTAAGCGAGTAATGGATCGTCCGGCGCGACCGTCGGGTGCGGTCCACCAAGGTCTGGTCCGATGGCCACACGACATAAGGGCTACCGTTGAGCGGCCGGCTATGGAAGCAGGCGACCAGGGCAGTAAGAACGGCGCGATCGGTGCCGAGAAGCTTCAGGCCAATACCAGCATGCTGGGCGGCTTTGAACAACTCGGCCTTTAGTGCCTGAACCTCGTCGCCGTCTGGATGAGCTGCCGGGGCGGCAGCGACGATGCGCTCCGCTCGGGCAGTCTCAGACATAGCGACAGTAGCCTTCATCAACTCGTTCCGGTTACTCCAGAACGGAAGCTCGCATGCAGTGAGGCTCAGAGGCTCAAAAAGCCATCTGCAAGCCTCAACACCCAGCATCGATCCAAAGCCTCACGGCTTTGCCCCCATTCCGCAGTGTGCGTGGTGATTCCACAGTTCATCCGGTGGAATCTTTGTTGCAATTACAATGACCACAAAACGGGGTCAGACGCGAATCTAGATTCGTACGATTCAATTTGATGGGTTTTCGAGCCGCCGGACAGCGTTTCCAAAAACCCAATAAAGCAAGGCCTTAACGGCGATTAACCCTTTTTGCAGTCTCTGTCCCGCAGCAGCTCGGATTCCGCCAATTCACGGCCGGTCGGCCATTGCAATTCAAATGGGTGCTCTACCCCTTCTAAAGAGCAAGCTCATCAAAGTTGCGGCACCCAAGCTTCGCTATAGGATATAAGAAGGCGGCTGAATGGTGGGGCAACATGACAAGACCGCAGCGGTGGTGGCTTTTTGGCGTTCTTCTGGCGATTGCGGCATGCCTTGTCGTCTATCACCTAGAATGGACATTCTACGATCAGAACGACAACACCGAGGAGCGGCTGGCCCTTCCGGTCTATATGACAACCCGACCGCATGTCCTCGCCGTTGATGAGCCAACACTTGGCCTGAAGGCTGGCGAACAGATCCGGATATTTGTTCAGCACGGCCTCTACGTCAGACGCACCCGCTCGATAACTCAGGGTTTGCTTCTAGGAGGTCTTACACCCCTGATCCTGGTTGGCTTAGCGGGCTTTCTGGTCATTTCTGGATCTGGAAGCGGGACACGGGAGCCGAGAAAAGGCCTCTCCTTCTGGCAGAGCTATAGGGTCAAGCGATCCCTCGCCAAAGCCCTGAACGTAAGCCACGGACCCAGCCAAGCTAGCAAGCCTGCCCCGGTGTCTTCTGCTCGGCCGCCCGCATTCAAGTCGAAATGGGGAACCCGAACCATCCCGGTGATAGGGTTTCTGGCGATTGTCCTCATTGGCGGAGGGCTTGGCAAAGTGATCGGCCGCGAGACCATGAGCAAAATTATGTCGCCTTCGCGTGCCGAGAAGGAAACTCTCTTGGCTCAATCCGCCACATCCCTACGCCAGTCGCTTCCCAGGAAGGTCGGCCAAGGAGTCACCCTCGTCGATGTACGCGTCGAAGGGTTAACGATGAAATACATCCATGAAATCGTCGATTCCTACGGAGCGGATGAAATTCACGGCTTCGAACTGTATGCCCGGCAAACGCTCTGCGAGAAGTCAGAGCCTGTCAAAGCGATGAAGCAGGGCGCGTCCTTCGCATATGAGTACTGGACCCCAACCCCTTCCAAGTCTCTTAAGGGCCAATTCCTAATCCGATCATGTTCATAAGAGTTCACACGACCGGCACGTCAGCCCGACCGACCGATCCTGCATGTCTCCTGTAGCGTAGGACTCGTCCTCTTGGGGATTCGCTTTATTCGATCACCTAGGATCCCGACGGCCCTGCAGACGCTTCACTTGGACCTTCTGGCAAAAAGGCAGCTGATCCAGGAGCACATGCCAAAGAGCAGCGCTGCAATCAGGAGCGCAGCCGGCCAAAAGTAGACCGCATGGGCAGTGTAGTAGCCCATTCCGCTGGGAATAAGCACAAAGCCGGTCTGGCCCAGAGCCCAAGTGAGGGCTACCCCCACCGCGGCCACGGGATAGGTCGCCAGAAACAAACCAAGATTAGCGAAACCATCGCGCGCCGTGTCGGTGAAGTCGATCCAAGCATACACGGCAAAGGCCAAGTACAGACGATGAGGAGGAGGATCTGATCAAGGGCACGATCATGGGGACGGCAGGGTTAAGAGCAGCCGCAGACGCACACTCAAATTGAGCCCTAGCCTCAGCTACTTTAAGGCATTCCAAATGGTTGCGGCAATCGGTTTGGCGCACTCGCTCCTGAGTTGCCACGAGCCGCGGCATCGGCACTCGGCCGTGCCCTACCTACTACCCGGGGCACCCCTCCGGTACGGTCAGAATGCCAAGTCGAAAGCCCGCGCCCTCGCGCTAGAAATTTCCATCCACGCCAAACTTTTTTGGCTGTAACCCATCACAATTCATTCGCTGCCTGAAAGACTCGATACGCCGCAACATCCGGATCCGGCAGCCTGTCGAGTTCCACCACGAAGGCCTGATCGGCCTTTTTGGGATAGATTCCATTTTTGAGCAGGGATGTCAGAGCAACCTCATTGGGGCACCCTTACCGTCGCGAGAATTCTCGAACGGGAGAAATCATTTGTTCGACGAAACTCTGGTAGGTCTCGATCATCGCCTGGATTCTTCATGACGCTCGTGGGAGCATAATGCGAGGTCAATCCCCGCGTATGCGGGGGAGACGGAATGCCAGCAATGACGCCCAGGTCCTTCATGGGGTAATCCCCGAGTAGGCAGGGGAGACGTACGGTTCTTACTTGCAGTCATGATCTGCAAGGGTTGATCCCGCGTATGCGGCGGATACTGCGAGGCGGCTTGGTACTTGTGATGATGCCCTGGCTGATCCCCGCGTGTGCGGGGGAGACACCGCAAAAAATTTCGCGAACCTATGAAATATCAATGACTTAGAGACGCCTATAGGCATCTTGTGTAGCACCCCGCGTGGAGCATGCGGCAACGACGATCAGGTATCAGAACCTTGCCCCAGTCGCGGTAGCCCGCAAGGCTTTCATGCCCCTGTCACCCAGCGTGGGACGACCTTGTTTCGCCCTACAGATGAGGCTCAAGGACGCTTGGAGATGCAGCTCCTAAGCCCACAAGCGGCGAGATCGGGTAGAGAAGATCAGGCCAAGTTCACGGGCTAAAAAGAATCGCTACAATATAAATTTCCTTCGATCCACGAGAGCAAATAAGCATGTCGGTTTTACAAAAAGCAGTGGAGTCTGGCTGCATCTCGGAAGTCGAGAGAATCCTCGTCAATGGCGACCCTGAAGAACTCCGTCACGAGCTACCGGGTGCCCTGACGTTCGCACTCGACGCCGGCTTTTCCACGATCTCGCGCCGACTGGCGAATGATCCAATCTTCGATCCGGGAGAGCAGGCCTGCCCCAACTTGAGCAAGGCCGTGAGCCTCGGATACGTGGATGTCGCTCAATTTCTCATAGCTAAGGGCTCAAAGCTGAACCTGATCGTGGGCGGTTCGCGCAGCCCGCTCAGAATTGCACTGGAGAACGAGTATTTCGATCTAGCACGCTTCATGGTCGCCCATGGTGCAGAGATCTCCGTGCGTGACAGCAATGGGTGGACTGCTCTGATATGGGCCTCGATCACCGGTAATCGCGCCACTTACGACTTCCTGATCGAGCACGGTGCAGACATCCATATCTGCACCAACGACGGCTGGAACGCTCTCGCTGGCGCGTTCTTCAAGCGGTGGTGCACCTACCTGTATCCCTGAACCCAAGGGCCATCACACGCTCCGTCGTTCCATCAGGCATCCTGAAAGAGAGCCACCAGCCATCATGCTCGACCACTATCGCGGAGACGGCGTCCTCTAGCCGGCACGGGATGAACTCGGACAGGCTGTCGGGACCTTCATGGGGAAGCTCGCGATCCTTGGCGACCATGACGGTGTCGCCCGGTTGGACGGTGTAGGTGCGGCGGTTCTTTTCGAACTCCCGCACGTTCAGGATCATCCTGCGGACGGCATCGCGGTCCTTGGTCGGGTACAGAGCCAGGTACGTCTCCAGATTCTCGAACGGCCGCTTACCGGCGACGGCCATGTCGTACATGCAGTTGTTGGTTTCATGATCGAACTCTGCTCCAGGGCCCTCAGCGAGGAACTTGGTGTATCCGGCCATCGCCATTGCCTGGACCGAATCGTCGGCGTCCTCATCGTCGTGATGGCTGGCGTCGCCCTGCGTCATGATGGCCCTCCTGACCGCATCAACGAAAGACCCGAACAATCCGGTTCCACATCGACGGCGGCTCATCGCGGACCTGAGGCGCCGTGGGTGGCGGGACGGGATCACGGGGAGGCGGCGGCGTAGCCGGGGGCGCGGGAGTCTGCACAGGCGGTGGCATCGGCGCTGGCTGTACTGCCGGTATCCGGGGCGGCTCGGGTTGCCGAGGAGGATCGCGGAAGAGATCGATGGTGGCCGAACCTGTGGGTGTCTGGATACGGACGAAGATGTGCGCGGCGGTCATGGCATCGGCCATGGCCCGGTGGAACGTGTCCGGCAGCTCCACGCCGAGGTGGATCGCCAGTTCACGCAGTTTGTAGCTTGGAAGGCCAGGGCAGGTACGACGTCCAAGCTGCAGCGTACAGAGGATGTCGCATTCGTCCCAGAGATCGAGGCGCTCCAGTTCGGCCTGGAGGAATTTCAGGTCGAAAGGTGCGTTATGGGCCACGAGGGTCGCCCCTTCGATAAATGCGGCCAGCTCGCGCATGACCTGCTCCACCGGCGGCGCGGTACGCAGCATGGCATTCGTGATTGTTGTGATCTCGGTGATCCTGGCGGAGATCGGAAAGCCTGGATTGGCCAGGCTCTGGTACTGGCGCCCAATGCGTCCGTCGATGACCTCGACAGCCCCGACCTCAATCACCCGGTCACCCCTTGCCGGCGACAGGCCCGAGGTTTCGAAGTCGAGCACCACGTAGCGCTTCCCTGTCACGCCGCCCTGGGTGTCAGCCGGAACGTGAACGGCAACGGGCGGCGGAGGAGCCGGTGCAACGTTCGGCTCAGGGGGCGGGCGGGTAAGCTCATCAATCTTGCGGAGGGCATCCTCGTCTCCTGTCTCCGCCGCCTTGCGGAAGAACAGGAGCGCCTGATCTAAATCCGTAAGGGTGCCCCACCCGTTGAGGTGCATTGAACCCAGGTTGTATGCGGCAATGTCTGATCCATTGGCCATAGCTCTGTTGAACCAATCCAGGGCTTCGGAATAATCCTGAGGCACGCCGTCTCCGTCCAGGTAGCAGCAGCCGATCATGTTCTGTGCGTCTGCATGGTCCTGTTCCGCCGCCGCCCGGAACCAACGGGCGGCCTCTCCCAAGTCTCGGGTCACGCCGTTCCCGTCCGCGTACATTGTGGCCACATGCCACTGCGCCTCGGCGTGGCCTTGGGTTGCGGCCTTGAGAAACCACGAGAAGGCGATGACGGAATTCGTGTCCGGGCTTTCCTCAGCGAGAATTTGGGCCAAGCGAAACTGCGCGTCCACGTGACCGGAAGCTGCCGCCAGGTTGTACCAGCGCAAGGCCTCGGCCGGATTGGGCTCCTCACCGTCCGCAGGGTCATAGTGCTCTGCAAGCCACATGTGCAGCTTAGCCTGAGCCGCCTGGGCTGGGGCGTGTCCCCTGTCGACGGCGACCTGATACCACTTCGCCGCTTCTAACCCAGCCTCAAGGTCACCGTTCCAAATCCAGCAGCTCTCCAGGAAGTCGCCGAGAAGGTGAGCGGCTTCCGCGTGTCCGAGTTCGGCGGCAACCCTGAACCACCGCGCCGCTTCGTATCGATCCTCATCAACAATGTCGCCAGCATGGTACTGCATGCCTACGCGGTAGGCGGCATCGGCGCCCCCCAAGTGGAGCGCAGTCACGGTCCAGTCGATGACCCGTGATGGGTAGTCGGTGTCATTGTCTTCAAACGCATCAATGGTCGCTTGCCCAAGGAGCATGCGGGCCTGTCGGTGTGCATGCCACCACTCAGCCCCGTCGGCGGTGCGGTTCTCCTCATCATAGATGTCGGAGATGGTCCACATAGCATCCAAATGTCCCTGGGCAGCTGCTGCGGTGAGCCAACAAATGCCTTTGTCGATCAGCTCCGATCCACGGCGGCCATCGCGCTTTTCGAATTTTATCTGGCGAAGCCCAAGCTGAAATTGGGCTTCAACATGCCCTCCCTTAGCGGCCACCCTGAGCAAATGCGTGACCTCTTCCTTGGTCAGAACTCCCTCGTCGTCCGAGTCGAGGTGAAGGTACTGCACGACCTGAAAGGCCGCCTCAGGGTGCCCCTTTTGAGCCGCTTTGCGGTACCACCGCAACGCTTCTTCACCGTTTCTCTCAACGAACAGGCCGCTAGCCCACAAGGCACCGAAGCAGAATTGGGCCTCCTTGTGACCGAGTTCTGCCGCCTGGCGGAGAAGTGGCTCGATCACCATGAGCCTGTCTTCGACCTTGCCGATCTGCGGCGGCATTTCCTCATCGTCATCACCAGACCGAATCGGCGCCAAGGCAACGAAATTGAGGTCGCCGCAGACCTGCATCGCGTGCTCGTAGAAAATTGCCCCAGGCGCCCCACTCACCATTATGCGTGTGTCCTACTACCGCGTACCAGCACGTTCCGTCCGAAGTGCTGGCAGTGAGCCAGCATCATCGTCCTTTGAGCCTTCTGGGGCATTCCTGGCATTCAGTTCAGGCCGAGGGCTTTGAACGCCGCCGTCTTGGGATCGCCGTAGAACACAGGATCTACGTGTTCGGCCACGTCCCCGGTGACCTCAAGGAAGCTCCGCTTGTTCTCAATCGGGATGAGGGCCCGCTTGCCGCCGTTATCCATCGCGACCTGGAGCGGCTCGACCAGAGAGCGCACGCCCTTGATGTTGCCCTGGAGGCTGAGGTCACCGAGCACCAGTGTCGCCGCAGCGACTGGAGCTTTTTTCAAGGCGGAAATGCAGGCGACGAAGAAGGCTACGCCGAGATCGGCATCGACCCGGTTTCCAATAAGGTCAATCACCTCAACGTGGAAGTCGGCCGTATCGACCTCACGTGCGATCCCCAGCTCCCCCTTCTTGGTCATGAGATAGCTGAAGGCACGATTGATGGATTCCTTCATGGCCCCGGACACGCCACCTGCCAGCCGCAGCTTGGCGCCGCCCACGGAGGTTGAAACCTCGATGCGATACAGCCCGACGGTGCCATCCGACGCGACGCCCGCGCTGTAGACGCTCCCAGGGGAGAGCGGATCCGAGGAGATCATGTCGCGACCCCCTTGTTCCGGGACGCCGACAAATCGCTCCTCGCCGCTTTCCCGGTCCGTGTAGCTGAAGGACACCTGATAATATTCGAAGGAGCCCATCTTCTTGAGCTGCTCCTTGACACGCCTGCGGCCCTCCATCGCGAGCTCAAGGAGTTCAGCAACCTCCTCGCGGCTCGCATCGCCGTGTGGGTGGATGATCTTCATGAGACCGGAGACGGTTTTGTTCACCGCCTTGCGGTCGCGCGCGTTCAGGTGGGAGCCGAACGAGAAATGGCGCTCAGCCACTTCGGTGAAATTGTGCTTCCGCAGCTCCCTGAGGGCCTCGGCCAGATAGTCCACGACAAAGCCGTAGTGGTTCGTGAACAGGTCCGCACGCATCTTCGGGATTTCCCAGCCAGGCAGGTAGAAGTGAAGTCGGTCAATGAACGCCATGTCGTCGCGGATGACACCCGGCATCGGCTCAAACAGGTGTCCGGTCTGGACCATCACCTCGACAGGCTGGTTGGTGTTGCCGAACATCGCGATGCTGGCGTCACCCGTGGCGGCCTCCTGGCCGCGCTGGAAGGTGCCGGATTCGCAGAAGGTCTTCATCGTGGTGACGACCTCCTTCGGCATCTTCTCAAGATCGGCCACTTCGTCGAAGCCAACAACATCCCAGATCTGCACCATGCCCTTCTGCCGTCCGCCCATGTGTCCAAACAGGTTGGCAACCGTGGTTGGGCCTGTAAGGAGCGAGGCGTAGGGAGAAACCTCCTGAATGACGTAGCTCTTGCCCGTGCCCCTGGGCCCGAGCTCCACCAGATTGTAGTTGCGCTCGACAAGCGGGATGAGCCTCATCAGGAACAGCAGCTTGAGGCGCCGGTCCATCGTCGCGGGCTCGTAGCCCATGCTGCGCAGAAGCAGGTCGATCCACTCCTCGGTGGTGAACTCGCGCCGAACGGAGCGGTATTCCTCCAGATCAAATGCGGCGATCTGGATGGGTGTCAGCTTCTCGATCCAGAACGGATTCTTCCCACGGCTTTCCTCGTCGTAGGCGTATTTGAGGTCGAGCTGCGCCCATACCCCGCCGGTGAGGAGACGCTCGTAGTTGCGGACGTACTCACTCGGGATGTGAAGGAACTTGTGTCCGAATTTGGAGGCCTCCGCCCAGTAGTCGGAATCGACCAGGCGAACTTTGACCTTGTCGATGAAGGTGTGCCTCCCATGCTCCTTGACCCGGCTCTGCGCCTTCTGGGACTCGTCATCCCGAATGTAGTTGTTGGCCAACGTGTCGTTGACGACTTGCAGACCCATCTGGATCGCCATCTCGTCCGAGGACGCGCAGTACTTGCCGAGGAGGAACTCCAGGACGAAGACCGGCACGTTCGCGCCGACCTTGACCTTCCTCACCAAATCCTTGCGGACGACCTTGCCGGCGAACAGCCGGTTGGCCTTGTTATCGAGATCGTCGCGAACCGGTCCATCAAACGCATTCATATTCAAACTCCTAAACGAACCGGGATTTCCTTCGACGAGTACAGGACCGCGTCGGTATCCCCGTCGAGGATCTGGATCCGGACCGACTTGGCGTCGTCATCCCGTAGCAGGAATCCGACCATGGCCGTCTTGCGGGGTTCCAGCCTGAGGGATCCGTCCGGCTCCTTTGGCGGGTCGCTCATGCCCATCAGGGCGACTTGGCGGTCACCGCTGACGACAGTGGGCCTGATGCTGCGGGCCGCGCTGAAGAGCGAGTTTCCGAGCTCGATCCGCACCGTGAACACCCGGTTCGTGATCACATCGTCATGGGCGACCTGCAGCGCGTTCTTCTCGTTGACCGCCGCGGCCTCCACCTGAAGCCGGACGCCCAGCACGGGAACGATCATTTCCTGCAGGGACGGCCCGCCATGGTGGTAGGCGAGGTCGCCACCAGCCTTGAAGACCTTGGCCCCGAGAGGGAACACGAAGTCGAGGTCGGAGGCGTAGCCCAGCCGTGCGGCGGAGACGCGAACGGTCCCGGGCGGCGTGGCCCCGCCGCGTCCCACCCAGCACCTTCGATGCAGATCAACTGTCGCCCCGCCGGGGGCGTCGATGCGCATTGCCTCTGCCCGGTCCTGGCCGAAGAAGAGGTGGCCGTGGTCTGCGGTGATCACGGCATGCTCGACACCCGCCGAGGCGAGGCGGCTCAGGCACCGTGCCAGGTCTTCAATGACCCCTCCCATAACCCGGCGGGCGAACGAGGATGCCCCTTCGCCGGCTTCGTCGATCTCCTGTGACCGGACGAAGATCACTTGGGCGTCACCGATCTTGGTCTTCAATGATTTGATGTTGCCTTGGAACACAGTGTCCAAGGTCAGGTCCACTGAGGAGGGGAGCATCCCCTTGGCAAAGTTTTGCCTGGCCTTCAGGTCAGCCAAGAAGGTGCCATCGATCTCTGCGCCGAGTTTGCCGTTGCGCTCACCGACCGAGAATGTCGACGACGCACCTGGTTGCAGAGCGGCCATCCCGATGGGCGTGATGCTCGGCAGGGCCCCGATAGCGGGGGTGACGGTCATCTCGGTGACAAGTTTGGCGATCCGCTCGGACAGCTCCACGCCCATCTCGTACCGCAGGGCATCGACAAGGATGTAGGCGACGGGCTTTGGGCGCGGTGCGACAAGGTCAGCGAAGATACGAATTTGGGTCTGGCCGCCAGCGACCGACCACTCGTTCTTGTCGAGGGCCTTCACAAAACCCGAGGCCATGCGGTCGCACACGTCCTCGTAGGTTTGCCGTACGGTGACAAGCGCACGCTCATCAACGTGCTCTTCGCACGCTGCGATGATCGCCTCCAACTCGCGCTGGGCGCGGTCGAGGCGATGCCATCCCTTCGGTTCAGTGTAGCGGCTGAACCAGATGGAAGGCGTCCCGTTTGCCTTGGCAAGGGTCGCCTCGACCTCCCCGGCGATGATCCCGAGGTCGATCATGAACCGGCAAGCGCTCCAGACCAGGGTCCTGTCCTTGTCGCGATTGACCCAGTAGCTTGCCTGGCGCGCATCCAGGATGGCTCCAGCCTCGGAAAAGCGCCTGTCCGCTATCAGTTCGAAGCAACGCGCGATCACCAAGCGCTCCTCTGACCTGAACGTGTCGATGGAGCCCAAGGCATCGCCGGAGATTGGGAGCTTTTCGATGCCAAGTTCCGAGGCAGCCTGATCAGCCAAGGCTTCATAGGCATCTGGGGCTTCGACACGGAGGCGCCGTGCCACCTCTCGGATTGCATGCTCCTGGTCCCGGGTTGTCGGGGGCGTCAGGCCTGGCAGGCTGACGGATACCTCCTCGGTGTTGAGGTCGAGCATGAACTCGTTGCCGAGGACATGGCGGAGAGCGATGGAGCGCGCCTTGGGCAACGCCGTGTCTTCAGTGAACGAAAGTCCCAGGCGCACCTCGGCGAGTTTGCGCAACTCGGCTACGGCACCCTTCTCTTGGATGGCGACGTCAGTGGCGGAGTTGAGGATCCACCGGACCAGGATAGTGAGCGTGTCGGAGGTGTTGTCGAAGAGGCTGCGCAGGATTGAGGCATTCTCCCCGTTAGCACTCGCTTGAGCGATCTTTGCGAGATCGGCATAGGTGAGATTCTCCGACCTGAGGATCTCGTCGATCTCGACATCAGTGAAACGACGCTTCAGGACTGGCCGGGCCATGTGCTTGAGAGGGCGCTCGTAGACCAAGCCAGCTTTCTCAACCTCCATTAGAAGGGAGCCATGCTCATCCCGGGTGACACCTGGAAGATAAACGAGAACCTCATCGGGATCGTCGTTGCCGGCCGCCCGCTCTGCTGCCCATCGCACCTCTAGGTACGATCCCACATACTGCACGAGCTTCACCAGGCGGCCGCCGATCCGCACACTTGAAAGACCGTAGTCCCGCGTCTCTCCAGCTCTTAGCTCATCGAAGAACCCCTCCATCTCGGAGCGGGGATCGTAAAAAATGATAACACTCCGCTCCTTGAGGCGGTCGGTGAGCTGGCCAGCAATATAGTCGTGAAGAGGATGCATGACGTTATCCGGTTATACCTTCCGACGGCCGCGCCGCGTGCCACCCGCTGGTTCTGACGCGCTGAGGAGATCCTTTAGCGCAGCCTTGACTGCGTCTGACGTGCGCTCGCCGACGAGTTCGCTGACTGGGTGGGTAGGAGTTTTACGAGGCTTCCATTTACCGGATTCGTCTTCAAACCAGAAGACATCCTCTAGCTCATGAGCAATGGCCAAGCTTCGGTCAGTGACGCACTTCGGCACAACCCGTTCGGGCCAAAGATGCATCGCCAAGTGCGACCAATCGAAATCACCGCGCTGAAGTGCCTCCCATGCAGTCCTAAGCTCCTTCTGCCAGGGCTTGTTATGAGCAACCAAGCGCCAGAGAGGCGCGGAGTTAATGATAACCCCGTCGTCAAGGTCAGGATTCCAGAGTGGAGCAACTCGCTTCAGTTCATTGAAGAAGATTTGGATTTCCTCGACGAAAGCGACTTGCGCGTCGATGGCCTTACGTTGAGTCGCTGACGGGCTACTTCCTGCATCTGACTTCAGCGCATCAAGTTGCCTTTGCTCGTGCGCAAGCTTAGGCGCAACATAGTCATTTTGTACTCGGAACAGCGTATCTTTAGTGAACTTGTGGATGTAAAGCCATACGGCATAGCTTCCCGAAGCTGTCCCGAGACGCCAGTAGATTGGCGCTTTGCGACGACTCTTAGAATACATTTTGATATGAGCAGGGAAGGCCTGCCGGCGCAGCCAAGCGCGATAGACTTCGGGCATGAACAAGCCCGACGATGTTTCCCCAAACCGCAAGGTCCAGGTATCTGCGCCACCCACATATGAAATCTTTGTTGTTTCAAAGATGGATGCGACGATAGAAGTTACATCATCTGGATGGCCAGGGTCTTCAACGAGGATGCCGTTGTTGACATGAAACATCGGGTCGCCCTTAGGCAACATTCCAGGACTCACTACTGGCAAAGGGGAAAACGGTCCCGGCTCGGATGGAAGTTCGCGATCTCCAGTAGCGAGACGGAGATCAAACCGACCGAAGGCGACACCGAGCGCCCAAGAATGCACCGAGCCAACAGCGTCAGTGTTCGTCTCTTCATCATCGTCCTCAGCGTCCGAATCCGGCTCCGAAGAGCCATCTTCTTCAGAGGTTTCGGCAATCTCATCCTTGCCTTTACTTGCCCATATCTCGATCTCAGCGCGATCTTGACCCTCAAGACCATAGAGCCTGAAGGCGAGGTCATCTATTTCTGTCTGAATAGAACCGATTTCGGCCTCGATCTGAACCGCGTCAACTCCTGTGCGCAGTGTTAACAACGGACCTGGCAAGACAAATGCGCTTGATGCCTCATTCGCGGTATCAAGGTTCCGCTTTAGCGACCAGGCGCGACGAGCCAGCGTAGCAAGTGCAGTTCGATCATTCGGCGATAGCTCGGGAACCGGGGTTCGTTGAATAACACCAACTTCATAGGCGCCAAACGCCATCTGCAAGGAGATGAAGTATTTAAATGGCGCGGAGTTCATGATCGCCAACATTGCCTCAAGCGCGACATCAGAGTCGTCATCTAGAAACAATGTTGGTCCTTTATGCCCGAATATCCCGCCTTGTCCGAACGCGCGAGCGCTGAAGCCAGTTTGAGAGCGTACTGGCCAAGATATTCCAGGGCGGCCATAATAGTCATAGCCATTGAGTACAGCCGTCCACTGCTCCCCCCAGCCCTTTGACGCGCGCCACGCACTTGCCGCCGCCTTTAGCTCGCGACCTTCGCCTGGCCACCGCACCACCAAATGTACGTTGGCATAGAAAGGATTGTGCTTTCCGCCCTTCGTCAAAAGAACCCATGCAGATGCACGATCCTTTGACGCACCGAACTGGACAATATTGTCGGGGTTGATTTCCCATGCCAGTCTTAGGAAACGTGGATTATCTCTTGTGTTTGCCCCTGCAGCGGCATGCCTCTCCTCCGACTCCAACGACGGATAGCTAGAGGTGCATCTCATGACCGCGGCACTTGCCCAATATGCGAAAGGGCTTCCAGAAATCTGGCTGAATTTCGAGGCGTCCACGATGTGAACCCCTCTTCGACCGGAGCACGATTCGGACAGGCTGATAGCCTTCTGATCGGTCGGTTCATCAAGTAAGCGGATAAATATCGTCATCACACCACCTCAAGGCAGTAGGCGGCAGTCTCAACCATCGCCCCGTCGAGAACTCCCATACCCAAGTCGGCAACTACGACAGGACGGGCCTCTTTGAGTAAGATTTCCTCTCGCCACTTCTTGAAGGTTGAGAGAAATAGGCCTGTCCGTGATGTGATGGCGCCAAGGCGAGCGCGGCTGTTTAGTAGGCTAACGCCACGTTCAATGAACGCGGCATAAACATCGTTCTTAGTGCGAGGGTACTGCCTCTCGAAGACTGGCTTCGCTACAGATGATCCTGCTCCGAAGGGGGGATTCATAAGAATCACTTCAAAGCGCTTATTAACAAGATCTACTAGCGCAAACCCCTGGGCTGCATCCTCCACGAAGAGACGTCGCCGAGCCGCCCGCCCGTTTGTGGCTGAGGAGGCGTAATCTGATAAAGCACAAAAAACGAGCCTCTCCGCTTTTGTCCAAAAATCATCGCCGCCGCCAGGAAGCACACGAGCGAGTTTCCCGAGCTTTACGTCGGAGATGCCAAATTCGGCTACTCTAAACAGAGGTAGCCGGTCATCCCATTCCGCACGCCCTTTCTCGATGGCTCGTGTCAGATCCTGCTCAATCCTCAGAAGTGTTCCCATTTCTCCAGCAAGCTTCATGCCTTCCCAGACGGTCTCGATAAGCTCAGCCAGCGTCTCGGCCATAGCTTTGGTTGCCCTAACAGTCTGTTCAGGAGGGATCGCTAAGGCCTTGCGGAGAAGTTCTTCGAGCCGGTCTTCCTTAAGCCCCCGAACAAATTCTGCAAAAAGGTCCTTCTCACCTGGCATAGGCTCAGCAATCACGATGTTCGAGCGCCTGATCTTTGAGCGCTCCGCACGCGGGACAGAAAAGTCCTTAAAAGCGCGTTGGGCACGCATCCAGAGCGCCAATTGCGCAATCTGAGCACAGCGGGGGTCGATATCTACACCGTGTAGATTGTGTTTCAGGATCAGCCCAGGAAGCGCACGCCTGAGTTCCTCCAAGGTTGCGTATTCCTCCCGGAGCGTTTTTCCGGTCTCATCAAATGCGGGAGAATTGGCATCCTCCCAAGCCTCTTCGTAAATGATGAGGAATAGGTCGAATAACCCAAGCAAAAAGTGCCCTGATCCGCAGGCAGGGTCGAGGCCCCGCATCGAGCGGGGGTCCTTTTTCGGGCGGAAGGGAACCCGGACGGGGCGGTGCCACGATTCCTCATACGATAGACCATCCGGTACTACATCGAATGAGACCTCCTCGTTCATCTCAGCGAAGGTCTCTCCGGGCAACCGGACCATGTACTCACATACGTCCTTTAGGCGCGTGTTGCCCTGGCGCATTTCATACCAAATGCGCCCAAGTGTGTTATCCCCGAGGAACCGTACAACGTAGTTTGGCGTGAAAAATTGGTTGCGGACCGCAAGCTCGCGCGAATTCTGGGGCGGCTTAGGTTTGCCCTTTTCGTCATAGCGAGCGCGCCGGACATCCTCCCGGGAATTAAAGTACTGATAAATCCACCCAATGGTCTCATCTTCGCCCCACACGCCGTTGAGATCGGCAGCGTTGAGGACTTCGAGAAGCGTATCGAATGCCAGCTTCCTTGGCCAAAGAAGTGATGCTGGATCCCGTCTGTCGAAGAGCACCTTAATCTCAGTTGAGAGCTCGTCGAAGATGCATTCAAAAAATAGACGGTAGCCCTCGCTGTCGGCCAGAAGGCGTAGACTAGGGGCCGCTCCAATGAATTCGACGTACCCGTTCGACTGGTCACCCCGCGTGATACATTCACGGACGAGTTCGCGAGCCTCCAGCATCTTGAGCGCTGCAAATCGGTTAAGCGTCGTGAAAGCAGCGTCACGGATATAATCCTGGACTGCCTCGGATGGCTTCATGCCGACAGCACGTTTGTGCTCAATGGCTGCCACTATACGGTCACGGATAGCCACTTGCGACTTGCTAAGGTGGGCTCCTCCCTTAGGTGCAATCTCACCAGAAGCCATAATGTCGAAGGTAGCGGAAAGCTGCTCCTCAAAGTCACTCGTCAGGATAGAGCGCGCCTTTTGGGTTGCATTCTGCAGAGAGTTGCGGGTTTCCTTGTCCATCATGCCCCCCAGGTCGCGAAGACCTTCTTGCCGGCCCCGATGAGGCGGGCGACCTCGTCTCGCAAGCCAGCCAGTGTCTGATCGAGTTGCTCTTCTGTTTCGATGCCACCTTGGAAGAAGTCCGCCACACGGACAGTTGCCAAGCGTTCACCTTCGAGCAGTTCGTGGATCTTGGTTACCACGGTACGCAGGCGCCCCTCGCAAGCCTCTCGCTCGGAGCGGAGATGGTGGATGGTCTGGTTGTTGTAGTTCCTATCTGCGCACCGGCGGAGAGGCTCCGCGAGCACATCCTGTTGGGCAGGGGAGATCTTTGCCCACTCGGGCAGCTTGGACAGCCGCTCCAAGGCATCGGTATAGGCCGCCACCCGCGCATTCAATGCCTCGGCGTAGCGCCGGTCGTAGTCACCTTGGAGAGACGCGGCGGCCTCCTCAATGCGGTGGAGCTCGCGGTAGAAGGTTTCCCGCTCAAGAAAGTCGGACAGCAGATCGCCCTTGGTGCGCATCTCGTCTGAGAGGTCGGCTTCCTCTCTCAGGACCGGCCAAAGCTTTCCGCTGACCTCCCGAGCTTTCGCCAGCATCGCGAGCGTCCCAACATCCAGTGCTTTATCAAGCTCGCCGGCGCGCTGGAGGGCCTCCTTGATCGCGGTATGCGCGGCGTTGAAATCGAGAATCGCCCTCTCGTCGGATCCACGTCGCACCGCTTTCATCTGGTCCGCGGCGCGCTCGATCAAATCTCGGCCCGGCAAGCCGGCGGTGCGCATCGTGCCGAGGACACCGCTTACGTTATCCTCGCAGCGCTCAACAGCGGTCCGGATCTCTGCAGCGACTTTCGGGGCGTTGAGCTCGGGGATCTCCTGGCCAAACGTGAGCCGGTAGTTCTCGGCCGCGTTGACGATCTCCTCGAAGTCGACGCCCTTCTTGGGTCTGAACGTGGCGCCGCGGAAGAGCATGTTGTTTGAGAAGACCTCCTTGGCCTGGACGCTCGTGGCGGTCTCGATGCTTTGGCCCCGGCTCAGACCCTCGATCACGCCAGCCCGCAGGAGGCAGAGAGTGAACAGGCGTATCGCATCGAAGTCCCACCCGAACGGCGCCTGTTGGAACTTGTCCTCCAAGAACCTGCCAGGCGCGGGATCCCCGTAATTCGCACGCTGCTCGATTTGCCCCATCACCTCCGAAAGGGGGGCGACGTCGGTCTTGAAGGTGATCCTGCCGCCCTCGTCTCGGAGCAGTCCCAGAGCGGAGAAGACAGGCGGCAGCCCGTTGAGGTTCTCGGCCGTCAGAAGGGCGTCAGTTCCCTTCATGAGGTCAGTCTTCTTGGCCGCGGCTTCGTCAAACCGGGCGTATACGTCCGGCAGGATGTTCTCCATGATCTTTGAGGCGGCCTTAGCGACATCGCTGGTGCGGTCGTCGGGGCTCCGGTCGTTGCCACGGAAGAAGGCCGAACCGGCAAGAGAGGCAGCCTTGATGTAGCCTCGCAGGGTGTCTGTATGGCGGTTGAGGCGGGCCTTCTCCTCGACAAGAAGATTGCTCTCATCGACCGTACTGGCCGTCCGGCCCCGTCGCTCGACCATTTGGGCGGAGCGGTAGGCTTCCCGGAGTTCACGCCGTATCTCTTGCGTCAGGGTAATCACCCAGAAGACGCTGGCGGTCTCTGTCTGGCTGCGGGTGCGGGCCTCCGCAATGAGCTGTGGTGACTCGGCGGCATCTCCGGCGACCTTCATATGGAAGGTCACGTCCCCCTTCATGGCCTCCTTGCCGTCCACCATCAGTCCGGCCTTAAAGGGCTTGATGTCGCTCAGGCTGAACGTCGGTCCCGTCCCCCAGAGTTTCGTAAGAGCTTCGAGGATGAGCTTGTTCTCGGCTGCACGGTTCGGGTCGATGCCGGCGCGCATCTGCTCCCAGTCATCCTCTGCCGGAGTCGGGATCCGGTAGCCGTCATCGCCAACCCGGATCACCAGGGCCTTTTCAAGCGCCTCCAAGGCCTCCTTCACGGCGGCAAGCTGACTGTCGCCATCGACGGAAGGATGGAGGGCTGCTGCGATGTTCTCTGCGCTGCGGTGGACGCTCTTCACGAACTGCAGGAGGCAGATGACCTTGGCGACGGATTGCGCCAGCGGCGCGTTCGGCACCCGATCTTTGACGGAGCTGATCTTCGCCCTGACCTCCGAGGCGATGTTCCCCTCAACGAGATCATAGACTTCATCAAGCGTGACCAGCGATCCAACCGGCCGCGAGGCAATCTGCGTCGCCGGATTGATGAGGAGCTGCTGCGCAAGCTTGATGATAGTCCGGTTGGCGCCGCCCACATGCTTGCTCGCACCTCCTTGGGTACGAAGACCTGATACAATCTGGATAATCAGATCAATCTGGTACGGAAGCAGCGGGTAGAGATCCACGAACCGCTGACGGGTCAATTCCGGCAGGGTGATGTCGGCGCTGAGCTTCGTGGCCTGCGCAAACCGTCCACGATGATCGTCGAACAGCTTACCCAGCGTCGTTTCCGCCCCGGCGTTCTTCGCCAGGACGCGGCGGCTGGTCACCTCTGAGATGTCAGAAGGTTCCAGATGGACCTGCAGGTCCATCGGGAAACGGTCCATCAGGCGGGCAAGCTCGATCCGGTTGTCGTCGAGGCCGCTGACGAGCTCGTTCAGCTTCTCCTGGGAGGTGACCGCAATCCAATGCTTTCCGCGCCCACGAACACCGAGCTGTTGGACGATGGCCTGCAGGTCGAGCATCTTCTGGATGTCGCGGGCAACGAACTGGCCGACCTCGTCCACGACGAACAGCAGAGAATGCCCGGGCTTGCGGCGTTCCATGAGTTCGACGACCCGCCTGGCGAACAGCCCAGGGGTGATGTCCGCCTTGGACCTGGTGCGGGCCCAGGTGTCCGGAGCGGGATAAGTCGTCGGCTCCATCGCGTGGAGGGCGGCGCTCGCCCTGTTGATGGCGAAGGCGAGCATGGACTTTTCAGCGTTCCA
Source organism: Microvirga tunisiensis (assembly GCF_009296175.1). GTDB lineage: Bacteria > Pseudomonadota > Alphaproteobacteria > Rhizobiales > Beijerinckiaceae > Microvirga > Microvirga tunisiensis. The sequence continues at coordinate 62,191 of NZ_VOSK01000003.1, forward strand.
AGCCTGCCCACGCGTCTTGAGGTACGTCTCCTCGAATTCCTTGAGCCGCCCCTGCGACTCCAGGTCAATCTCAAGCTCGGCCAAATCCAGGTCCCGGGCGTAGCCGAGGCTCTCCAGGAAGAGCCGGTACATGATCTCGGTGAGCATCTGGTTGCCCGACCGGATGCCACGGTCCGTGGAGACATCGAAGATGACAGCGTGGGTGGGGATCTTCTCGTTGATGGTCTTGAGGACCACCTTGAGCCGGTTATCCCTAACGCGCTGGGCAAACCGGTCGGCCGCCTTCACGCCGACGACCTCGCGGTTCTCGATGGCCAAGCCGAGGTTCTTGGCGAAGCTGGACTTACCCGAGCCGAAGAAGCCGGAGATCCAGATCGCCACACCCTCCGTCGGCTTGCGCGACGCCTCCTGGTAGCGCTCCAGGATATCGACATAGTGCCGCTGGATGGCGTCGGTAACGATGTATTCATCGATTTCCGAGCGCAGCACATCGCCGTCGACCTGGTCGACCTTGATGACTTCCTCGATTTTCCGGGTGATGTCGCTCGCGAAAAGTGTGCCGATAGTGGTCATGGCGTCGGTTGTCCGTTCAAAAGATCTTGGGGCGATAGTTGTGCTCGGGCTGCATGACCCCCATGAAGCGGAGGCCGGCGGCGCCATCGAGGTCGCCCGGATAGAAAAGCACGGTGGGGACCGTCACTCGGCCCTTGAGCTGCTCAAGGAGAGAGAAGGTCCGGTAGACGGGAAACAGGGAGCCGGTCCTCGTGATAAACACAACATCCGTGAGTGGGTCAGGATCGGCGGGCATGCGCTCCGCAACGAGATCGACGAGAGGGCGAATGTCGCTAAGCACATTCGCCATGGTCTGGACCGTCTCTTCCAGGCCAACATCCTTTTCGATCTGGAACCACTCTTCCAGGGGGGCCTGGGACTGAAGAGCCTCCGTGAGGCATTCCGAGAGGTAGATGCGCGTCAGTCGCTTGCCTTTGTTTTGAAGACGCGTGGCAAGCAGCGACACAGCCTTGCGCAGGGCGAACTCCTCGTCGGGATCATATCTGAAGATCGCGTACGGCATGTCGTGGTAGGCGCTGAGCTGTTGCCGCGGATCTCGCGCTTCGAGGATTGGCTGGAGGGTGCGCTCCAGGCGCTCGGTGAACTTGCTCATGCTGCCATCGCCTTTGCGTATTCGGAGGCGCTGCCATAGGGCAGCGTGAGTTGCACCAAGCTGCCCGCCACTTGGTAGTCGAGGCGCCGGTACTGATGCAGGCGCAGGAGTGTCGCGTGCACGTCACTTGGCGACATGAAGGCCGAGCGCCAGTACACGCTGTCGACCACCCGCGAAGGCGTTCCTTCCAAGTCGGCGATCATATGGACGTGAAAGATCATCGCGTCGTCGCTCATGACGGGTGTGCGATATGCCTTCACGGCTGAGGAGCCGGTAAGGAGGCCGAGGTCGCCAGCGGTCTTGAGTAGATCACGCGCGGTTCTCATCACTCCATATTCGCTCAAGGCGGGCTTGCCTGCCTCGGTCCAGGCCGCCGTAACGAATGGACGGACATCCTCCGACCGAACGTGCTGACGTCCCTTTTCCCTCTCAGGATCGAGCCAGTCGAAGACGAAGGACCGGAACGGATCCTCGGTTGCAGTGATCCACAAGCGGAGGCAATCCCGCCAGTCATGGAAAGGCATGCTCCCCTGGGCGAGAAAGATAAGCGGCTTCATCCTCTCGATGTGGCGCAAGCGGGCACCAACCGTGGTCCGGACCTCCTTCTCCCATCCAACCGTGTTGAAGTTTCCGCCGAGAAGCCGATCCAGATTGCTCTTAACGGTCTCGTCGAATGACCATTCGGAGAAGAGACGGTGCGTCTCCTCCGCGAATGCGCCCTTTCTCAGCAGGCGCTGCGACCACGTCACCGGATAACTCATGCAAGCCTCGCGTAGGGAACCACCAAGTCGCCAATGGCTCCTTTGGTGAAACCAAGAGCGAGCTGGGCGATTTCGTCCTGGGTCCCACCGAAGACCCGAGGCAAGGCAACCGCCCGGCCATCGGATGACCGACGCAGGCTGGAGACGGCAGAAACATCGCTATCGGCAACCAGCCCAAGCCGGCGCAGGAGCGCCCCAAGCTCGGATTCGGTTGGATTAGCGATCTCGTTGAAGAAGTCTGCCCAAGAGGACACATCGTCGAGCCAGCCTTCCCACGCTGCCTCGATGCTCTCCTCGATCCGTTCCGGGAGCTTCCAAAGGGTGGCGCTCTCCGGTGGATTGAACACCTCGTCACACCGGTGCCGGGCAACGGTGAATACGATGCGGGCTTGGGCGAACGAATGCGTGCGGGGCAACCCTCGCCTGAGGGCAAGTGCCCCGACTGATCCAAGAGCCTTATTGGTATTCCACCACTTGGCGCGATCCATTTCACCATGTCGCGCAACCGCGACACGGACTTTGAACAGCCATGCGGGATCGATGGTTTCCCGGTTCAATTTTGCCCCCGAACTGCGTCTTAGTTGTCGTCCGCGCCCTTACGGAGCGCCCGATCCTTTAGCCATCCGTCAATCGCCTCGTTCGCGATGGCCGACGCGGACCGGTCGAGGTCCACGGCTGCCTTCTTGAGGTCCTTGATCAGGCTCGCGTCTAGATGCAGCAGAATCTGTCGCCGCTCGTCGCTGGACGGTATGCTGGGATCGTTCTTCGCCTCAGATTTGCTCACTCGAATCGTCCGATAGGATGATAGGTCGAATCAGGATCGCAGCTTTGCCGTTCACGTAAAGAGTTAATCGTCCTAGCTGTGGCTGTATCCTTAACAGCGACTCACCCAGCTCGGACCAAGCCCCATCACTGGAACTCAAAGTTTAGGACGCGGGATGTCCCGTTTCCTATTGACTTACTCAGGCTACCCTCCCAGAACATCGTTGGGAGCCGGGACATCCCGCGTCCCGATGAGGAATGGCATGGACACAAACGAGCTCTATCAAGCGCGTCAGAACGAGTTTGGCGCACAATACGAGGACTTCGAAGGCACAGATATTGCCGGCTTGGCCGTAAGGACCGGCGAGTGGTTGGAAACGCTCCTTATGGACGGAAAAGCCGTCAACGCGACGATGACGGCCCTCTACGAGCAACTTTTCGGTGCCGAACACAACGAGGAGGCGCCCGAAAACTGGCGCGAACTCTGGGGTGGCGTCTCCCTGAACGACCAGATGGAACCGCGGGGCGCACAGTTCATGGTCGGGTTGAACGCCTTCGCCTTCTGGGGCCTGCGCCCGGACGTCGAGTTCTTCGAGCTGGGAGGCCAGAACAACATCGATGCCGCCGTCGAGGCTTACGTGGCACGGGCCCGTACGCTGCTCGACGCCATCCCGCTTGGCTGGGGCGAGGTGTCGGAACTGCGCCGGACGGTGTTGGCTGCGGAGGCGCGCATCCGCATTGACACCGGCAAGGATGTCACGTCCGAGCAATTGGCTGCCTTGGCCCGCATCAGCCTGAAGAGCATCAAGAACATGCTGACGCCCAAGGCCGGAGCAAGTGACCTCCGTCTCAACGCGGCTGGCGAGATCCCTGGTGCCGATGCCCTCCGGTGGTTGGAAGGGCGTGAGGATTTCAAGTCCTCGATCTGGCGCTCCGGATCTGCGGTATTTCTGGTGCCTTCATCGGTCGAAGCCGAGGATGTTGGTGAGGTCGTATTCGTGCCCGTGGCCAAGGACGGCAGCTGGTTCGATCCGGTCGAATGCCGGAACTCGCGGGGCTACACCATTGGTCCCAAGGGAGCTGAGGAGCCGGTCGAGAACTACCGCCTCGCACTGGAGCGCTTGGCGCGTATGCGGACGCCCTATTGGCGCCGCCGCAACAGCGCCGGGAACTGGGGCATCGTCGCTGGCGTCTCATGGCAGCGACGAATCGTTCAGGAACTCCCTGCCGTGGAAGGGGAGGGCGCCTGATGCAGGACGATCTTACGGTCCACGCCCGCGAGCGGCTCCAACAGCGCGCCATCCCGCCATTCATCGTCGACCTCCTGCAGCGTTTCGGATCCTCGATGCGCTGCGGCGGTGCCGAGCGGCTGTTCTTCGACAAGGCGGCCAGGCGCCGTCTGAAGGATTATCTGGGCGGATCGCGCGGGCTGCGGGGCATTGAGACTTGGCTCGGCGTCTACTTGATCCTCGGTGACAACGGCCTCGTTGTCACGGTCGCACACCAGGAAGGGCGCTTCCGGCGCCCCTGATACCCTTCAAATTCTGAAACTGCCACCAGGGTCGATCACGCATCGTCTCGGGACGACCATTTCATGCCCAAAAGTGAGCGCACACCATTATGGAAAACCTTCTTCCCCGTTTCGCCGAGATCATTGCAGCCGCCTCTCAGACTGAAATCCAATCCGATCCATCCTTGGGTGGACACCTTGTCCTGGATCGGCAGGACCCATTCTGCGTGACCTACGCGCCCTTCGATTACGTCAACAGCCGGGCGCGCGTTGTGCTGGTTGGCCTCACGCCAGGACGCCAGCAGGCTGTGAACGCCCTCCTAGAGGCCCGGCGGCAGCTGGTTGCCGGCCATGACATTGACGCTGCATCCAAGGCGGCGAAAGAGACCGCCTCGTTCTCCGGACCAATGCGGCAGACCCTCGTAGACATGCTCGATCATGTCGGGCTCAATCGATGCCTGGGTATGAAGTCGTGCCAATATCTATTCGGAACCCATGCTGGTTTGGTGCACTACACCTCAGCGCTCAGGTACCCGGTATATCTGAAGGGGGCGAACTATTCTGGAAGCTCCAAGGTAACGACTCATCCGATGCTTCGCCGCTATGTTTCGGAATGCCTCGCAGCTGAGGTGAGCCAGCTCCGTGATGCGGTTTGGATCCCCATGGGTCCTTGGTCCGCCGCAGCGCTATCAAGGCTCGTTCGCGAAGGAAAGCTCGATCACGACAAGGTTCTTGATGGCCTCCCGCATCCGTCACCTGCGAATGCTGAGCGCAGCGCCTATTTTCTTGGCCGGAAAGCCAAGGCGCACCTGTCCGTAAAAACCAATCCTGACTTGATTGATACTGCCCGAGCAAAGCTGATCAGTCGTGTGGCTAGTTTGGTTTGCTGAACAGCTGAGAAGACATCGTCCAAGAGATCCAGGCCAAGGTGGTCGTATAACTCATGACTGCCTTAGCCGGATGAAGCCTGCATGCCCTGCAAGCCGAGGCGGCGGAGCTGCCAGGGCTAGATGTGGCATCGTTAACCCTCTTGAATAACTGCGTATGAGGCCTCTGGCGCGGCCAAAGTGACCATGATACGCTAATCAGCGAATATGCAGATAATGGAGAGAGCTATGACAGAGACGTTCGGGTCCTTCATAGTCAAACGACGTAAAGAACTTGGGCTTAGTCAGAAGGAATTGGCTCAGCTTATCCTCCGTGAGGAGGACGATAAACCGATATCGCCGCAGTATCTCAATGACATTGAACGTGATCGTAGAAACCCAACTTCCGATCACATAATCCAACAGTTCGCGTCATCTCTCAAAATGAAGCCAGAATACCTGTTTTATTTGGCCGGCACGCTCCCAACATACGCGAGAGAAGCTGATATAGCGCCAGAAAAAGTAATCGAAATTTTCCAGGCATTCCGGCGCGGGGGCAAATAGCCTCATGGTCTACTGGATGCGTGACCCTACCCGCCGCTTTCGCGAGCGCCCCTTCTATCGTCCTGAGGAAATCGACGCTGCCTGCGAACGCCTCGTCAACGAGTTCCTCCTCAAACATAGGGGAAAAGTCGAGTATCCGCTGACCACCGACGATCTGACGATCCTGATTGAGCGGAACGTCCGCGATCTAGATCTCTATGCCGATCTTTCAGACGATGGAACGGACGTCGAGGGAGTCACGCGTTTCGCTGTGGGCCATCAACCAGCCATCGCCATCGCCGACCCCCTGTCGTCCGACGAGCGTCGGGCCAACCGTCTGCGCACGACCTTGGCCCATGAATTGGGGCACGCCAAGTTCCACGACGAGGTGTTCCAGATGGCCTTCTCGTCCGGGGACCTTCTCTCCGAGGCGCGTGAGGCAAAGATCGTCTGCAAACGCGAGACGATGATCGACGCGCCCCAGACCGATTGGATGGAGTGGCAGGCCTGCTACGCCTCCGGCGCGTATCTGATGCCCAGATCAGCCGTCCATGACCTCTTACGCCCGGCAGTCACGGCATCAAAGCGCTTGCCTCCCTTTCACGTTGCTGGTGAGGAGGCACCGGCCTTCATCGAGGTCATAATCGACCGTTTCGCCGTGTCCAAGGAGGCTGCCAAGGTCCGCCTGATCAAGCTCGGCTTCCTGACCACCGAGGTCCGCACGCCGACACTTTTCGATTAATTGTGCATTTAGTCCTTGCGACCTGTTGACTCATGCCGATTAGCTAATATGCTAAACAGCGTATTAGCGGATTTGCGCAATGACGAAACATGACCCTGGATGCGGCGGCATCGACATCTTCCTGAAGCGCTTCTGCGCCGACCCAGCCCGGTTGAAGGCCGCGCTCCTGGCCGAACCTCGGTTGGAGGGCTGCGCCGATGACCAGCACCTCTGCCGCACCGGTGACCCGGCTGATTGCTTCTGGATTGTCGAGAAGGGTGAGTTCTGTATTCGGTCGACCCATGCGATTGCCAAGAGAGGCCCTGGCGAGATCATCGGCGAAGCGGCGTTCTTCCGAACAAGCGGTCCGAACGCGGCCCGTCGGGGTGCCGACGTTATTGCCCGGGGACGCTCATCGGCATGGAAGATTGACCGCACCGTACTCGACAGCCTGCCGCTCGAAGAGAAAGTGCTCTGGCTGGAGGCGATCTGCCAGGCTCTCGTCGTCAAGCTGGACGAAGCGACTGACCAGCGCTCCTCGCTTACCGGTGACCTGGACCAGCACGATGTGATGGTCCGGCGCTTCGTGTGCCCCGAGGGTGTCCAGGCGGTCCGGGCGGCGATGCGCACGGGCACCTCCGAGATTGCGCCGGTCCGCAAGCGGGCTTTGATCTGGTTCAGCGACATCGCGGGGTTCTCCACCTACTCCGAGAAGCTCACGCCGACCGAGGTAGCCGAGCTCCTCAGGCTGGTCATGAACCCGCAGGGCCAGCAAATTGAGGCCGCTGGCGGACAGATCGATAAGCATATGGGCGATGGTGTGATGGCGTTCTGGCTCTGCCCTGACGACGCACGCTTGGCCCAGGCGATCCAGGCCGGTATCCGTGCCGCCCTCGCTGCGGCCGAGCACGTGCAGGCGGTGATCGCTTCCCATGGTCTGCCGCTTGGCATCCGCATCGGCCTCCACGTGGGAGATGTGGCGGTCGGCGACTTCGGCAGCTCCGACCGCATTGCGTTCACCATCGTCGGAGAGCCGGTGAACACGGCCTCCCGGTACGAGCAGTACAAGCCCGGTGAGGGGGAACTCAATGGCGCGCTCCGCATCAGCGCCGACGTGTACGCGCGGCTGGACGAGACGATCCGTGCCAGCTTCCACCCCGATCCCATTCTCATCCCCGCCAAGCACGACCGCCACTATGCGGCCCACCTGTCCATCTTCTGAAGGAGCGCCATTCCTATGTCTTGGGACGTCAATCGCAGCCGCAGTCGGATCCTCCAGTTCACCCAGAGCGTGCCAAAGGGCAACGTCTCGGTGAGGACGTTCGACCAGGGCTTCCTGCAGCACCGGCAAATCGTCGCGCAGGGGTTCGGAAAGCGCCTTTTCCTGGACGAGGCGCCGATCATCAACATCCCCGTGAACCAAGCCATCTTGGTTGACGGGGTCCATGTCTACGTCCAGCTCCTCGGCTACCACGATGCTCTCCAGGATCAGGGGCGTGAGACAGAAGCCAGCCATCGGCGTGTCCTCCAGTTCCTCCACCTGCACTACTCGGCCGCCGACCGGATCGTCGCGGCGTTCGAGGGACAGAGGGTCGATTTCCATGGGCCTCGGCTTCATGCGGTCATTGTGACGCCGCCAGGTGCTGGTAACGAGCGGGCAAGGGTCGTCCGCGCCATCGCCATGGCAAGCACCTTGCAGGCGACCATTGAGGAAGCCGGAGCGAAGTTCGGGAACCAGCAGCTCAAGGCACGCGTCCGAATCGGGATCGACACCGGCATGGCTGTCGCCGTGAACAGCGGAAGGGGCAGCGAGCCCGAGCCGCTGTTCCTCGGCAGCCCTGCCAACTATGCTGCGAAGCTCGCTGAAGGGACGGAACCCGGCATCTTCCTCAGTGACAGGGCGCGTGCGGTACTTGGAATGAGGACAGCCGGCTCGTTCTTGCAGGAACGGGTAATGGCGATCTCGGAGAGCGAGGCCCTCGGCTACGTCCATCGGGATGCAGGCGGCCACTACTGGCAAACGGGATCGCAGGTGTCCCGCCAGAAGGTGGACGAGGCGATCCGGGCGTTGCAGGCGGACACGACCCTCAAGTCCATTCTCGGCGCCGAAGCCGTCTTCCGGTTCCACCATCATGAGCCGCCGCTGCGGTCGATCAGCTTCGCCGAGTTGATGCCGAGCAACTCGATCCGGATGCCCCTTATGTCCGTGTTCGCCGACATCGACGGCTTCACGGCATACGTCGACCGCTGCATCGCGACCAGGCAGATCCCCGAGATGGTCATGAACCTGCACGTGATCCGCGGAGAGCTCGCAGCCGTCCTCAAGGGCGACTTCAAGGGGCGCAAGGTCCGCTTCATCGGGGATTGCCTCCACGGCCTGATCGCCGAAGGGAGCAGGGTCGACACGGACAAGACCTCCTCGGTCACGTCGGCCGTGCTCCTGGCCGGCGGATTGCGGTCGTCCTTCGACCTTTGCCGCCAGCTCCTCCCCGGAATCGGCAATCTCGGCCTCGCCATCGGGTTGGAGCTTGGGGCGACCCCTGTGACACGGCTCGGCATCCGCGGCGAGCGCAGCGTGCGGTGCGCGTCGAGCAAGGCCGTGTCGGCGTCCGAGGATCTGCAGCGGAAATGCAACGGGACTGAAACCGCGCTTGGCAACACAGCCCTGGCGAGCGCCAGTGTCAGGGTGAAGGCCCTCTTCCAGACCGGCGTCGCCCGCAACCTCGATTTTGAGAGCGCTGATCTCATGCTGTCAGGGCTGGCAGTCCCGGCTGTCGTGCCTGCGGCGCCCCGAAGTGAGTTCCGCGCCCATGGCAATGGCTGACACCGAGCGCCTGCGCCTGGCGCTCACGGCCGCACCGGGTTGGTTCCAAGCTCACACGACGGGTGACCTGCGGGTGACCGGAGCCGTCACTCTGGATCTCAATGCGGCTGGTGAGCCGTGGATCGTGCTCCTTGAAATCATGGTGCTGCGATCTGGGGTCAGGGTGCGGGAGCTTGTGCCCGGCACGCAGTTTCCGGCCCGGTGCCCAGAACGGCATGTCGAGGATGGAGGATGGTTCTGCCTCGGGCTCTCATCCGGGACGACAATCATCGACGCGGCGTCAGCGGAAGAGTGGTGGGAGAGCCTGCGTTCTTTCCTGCGCATGCAGCGTGTAGCCGCGCGGACGGGCTTGTGGCCGGACCACCATGCGCTGTCGCACGGGGCGGCTGGCATGCACCATCTTCAAGCCCTGGGGCTCGCCGCCGAGATCGGCCTCGTCGGGGACTACGAAGCCCTGCTTGCTGGCGAGCCATCGATCCTCGGCCGCCTCTTCCCGCTCTTGGCCAAACGCGAGCCACGCCTGATCAATGGCAGGGCCATGTGCTCGTGTGGGTGCCGACGAAACGGAATGGCCATGCTCCGCCGAAACTGTCCGCACCGGCGCAAAATTGTCGGTCTCTTGATGTCCGAGCGGGAGCGGCGAAAGGCGTTAGATGACTATTGGGCCGAGATGAGGCGCCGCAGTGTACAGTGTTGCGGGAAGATGACCTCCTGCCCATTGCAGTCCGCTACGCAACCCCGTCCCGCCACGGCCTCGGAAACTTGGGGCCGTCACATTCCATATGAGCAGTCGTGTGGCTCGACATGCTCAGATTCAGGAGGAGCAGATGGCAAAGCGCACAAGCGGGTTCGGAGGATGGGGCACCCCGCCGAAGCGACCCACAAGCCCATTCGCCTCGTCAAAGCAGGCGGACCAACCGTATCCCCGCAAGCCGCACCTGGAACGGCAACTGTGTGAGGCCATTCAAGTCCGAAAACTGGTGGAGATCCGCTACGAGGACGATCTTTCATACCGGCTCATCGCCCCACATGCGGTCTACAAGTCCACCAAGGACAAGGTGAATGTCGTCGGGACGCAGATCAGCAATCCAGGCCAGCCGATGGATCGCTATGAGCCTCGGATCTTCGAGATCGGAAAAATCGCAGACGTCCGGATCACCGGAACGGACTTCACGCCCGATGCACGGTTCGACCGTTTCGACCCGCGCTACAAGGGCGGGATCATCTGCTCGGTTTGATAGGTCCAATCCAGACAAAGATCCCGTAATCGCCAAGTCCGGTCTGAAAGGTCATCCGATGCCTTGCTGCTGATCGTACTTCAGGCCTGTGGCCTATGATGGAGCGCCGGCGCGGCCTGATCCAAGTTGCCTCGCAGCTCGCCATCGGACACCCTCCTTTTGAAGAAGGGGTGATCCTAGACGGGATGGCAGGATGGTGATCCCCACCCGCGGCTAAAGCACAGCGTGACCAGCACGCTGAACTGCGCTAAGCGGCACGTCTGGTAGCCCAGGAAATTCCTCCAACATGAAGAATATTACCCGCCACGCCGTCCGCATCTATGCAGCCGTCTCCAGCCTGAAAGAGGGCCGTGGCGACGTCCTCGATGCGCTGATCCCCTTCATGGAGCCGATCCTGGAGGCGGCCGACGGCAAGATCTATGATCCGCATGTCGTCGCCCTTGGACTGCGACGCCTTTACGGCTGGCGCGTCAACCGCGACGTCGCCGAGTTCTTCGCCGAGCGCCTGCTGACCCGGGGTTATCTGCAGCGGGTCACGCCGAGCGTTCTCAAGGTGAGCTACAAGCCTGAGGCTACGACCGGCGAGGAGGGCATCAGGATCGCCGAGGTGCTGGAGCGGATCACGGACGAGTTCCAAGCCTTCGCCCCGCAGGTAAGCGATATCGCGCCGGTGACGCTTGCTCGCAAGGAGCTCAAGGACCTGCTGATCGGCTTCCTCGTCTCACTCGACGCCTACACGGAGCAGGCCTTCTCTGAGTGGGTCGACCGCAGTCAACTCGACATCGAGAAGCAAAACATCCTCGAACAGCTTGAGGAGGGCGGGAAAGCGCTGACGCCGGAGCTCCGCTATCTCTGCGCCCGGTTCCTGCGGGACCTCGTGAAGGACAAGCCCGAATTCGTGCCGCACCTCGCGAGGCTCGCGTCGGCCGGTCTTCTGGCCGAGGTCGTGGAGGACTTCGTCAAGCCGACTACCATTGAGACGCGGTCCGACCTCGTGGTCGTTCTCGACGCGCCCGTGGCCCTGAACCTGCTCGGCCTCTCGGGAGCGGCGGCCCGGGACGACATCCGGAACGTTGTCGAGTCGCTGCGGGGCATCGGCTGCTCGTTCATCGTGTTGCCGGTCAGCTGCGACGAGATGAGCCGCAATCTTGCCAGCATGCTTCGCCTCCCGCTTACCCAAAGGCACGGCCCGACTTACGACGCTATGCGTAAGGGTGAGGTGCAGGAGGATTACGTCAGGGCAGTCATGAATGACCCGCAGCGTGCGCTGGAAGGCGTCGGTGTGACAGTCCGCCCCGTCAATCTGACAACCTACCCCTACCAAATTCGCCACTTCTCGGAGGCCCACTACGAGGAGCTGCTGTCCGACTTCCGATGGCAATCCATCGATGCTCGCGACCACGACGCGACCAGCACCGCCCTGACCATGCGGCTCCGCGCAGGCAACCGAACCTCGGACCTGTTTCGGGCGAAGTACGTGTTCGTCACCACCAATCCGCGCTTTGAGCGCATCGCACGTGATTTCTGCATCGCGAACAGGATGATCGGGGACAACCACGTGCCCCCAGTTGTCCTCCAGCGGGAGGTTGCCATGGCCGCGTGGCTCAGGACGGGCTTCGCCGGTGAGGACGAAGCCACCGCCAATGTCGATATTCCTCGTAGTCATCTCATTGCGTCCTGCGAGCGCGTGCTGCGGACCCGCAAGGAGGTCACAGAAGCGGTCCACCGCACTCTTAGCGACATCGCCCCAGACCGGCTCGCTCAATTTGAGCTCCTCATGTCCGACCAGCGCAGCGTCCAACGTCTCATGGACGAGACGCTCGGCGAGGAGCGCCTCGTCACACCAGAGAACATCGACAAGCTCTGGGACGAGATGCGCCGTGCGACCGCAGCGGAGATCGAAGAGGAGTACCGCCTCAAGATGGAGGTCCAGAAGGCGGCCCTCGCCGCCGAGGCCCAAGCCGAGCGCGAGAGGGTCGAGGCCGCGCTTAAGGCGGAGCACGCCGCTGCGGCGGGGGAGGCCGAGTCGAAGCGCCAAGTCGCCGAAGCCGAACGCCAAGCCGCGGAAGCGGCGCTGCGCGAACAGAACCGCGAGCTGGAAAGACGTGCTGCGCTCCTCGACGAAGCTGAGCGGGACAAGGCAGCCTTGGCGCTCCGAGTGCGCGAGAACCACGACAGGGAGGTCGCGAAGGTCGAAGACCTCATGGTAAGGATCGGCCGTGGGACGTCCCGCACATGGACGGTAGCGGTGCGCATCCTCGTCGGGCTCACCTTAGTGTCCCTCGCCAGCACCATCTTCGGCTGGACGTCCGAGAGCGTGCTCCTGCAGATTGTGGGTGGTTTCTTCACGCTGGCAGGCAGCTATCACACCTTCAAGGAGTTCACGCAGGAGCCCAAGCTCGGCTTGAGAAATCTGCTCGACCGTCTCGCCAGGAAGCGCCTTCGGGCAGGGTTCCGTAGGCTCGGCATCGACGAGGCTCAATACATGAGCTTCGTGAAGGTCGACTATGGCCGGCTTACCTGGGATAGGATCCCGCCTCCACCCGCATTGCCGGCTCCTTCGCAGGTCGACGCTGTTGAGGTGGACGAGGCGGCCTAAGCACCTGCGCTGAGAGGTGCATATACCTAATGAGGCTTCACTTGTGCCCGAGATCGAAAGGTCCGCCTGCCGAATCCATTCACCCGGCAGGAGGCGGCTCTGGTCGGTGGGGCTCACGATCTGGGCATGGGGCGGATAAAAGGCCACTACGACATTGGGCGCGCCACCGCCTCGACACTCTTGGCCGGGGTGCCCTCGACCCGGTCGCCCGCGCAGATCAGGACATCGAGGGCCGGCGCTGCGGCTGGTGGAGCGGACGCTGTCCTCCAGATGCAGATCAAAACAGTATTCAAAGACACATCAGGTGTTATCCGGCGCTTCTGGCGAAGGATTGCTAGCTCGGTCCTTGCTGTGCCGGGTCTTGCGACGGTCGGTCGTCTCGGCGGCGACCACCTCGTACCGGGGATGCTTGTCGATCTCGGACTTGAGCGAGTCCCAGGGGAATCCGCCATAGGAGCCGCCCTCGTCGGCCTGCGCGTGCCCCTGGATGGCGTCGAGCTTCGCGGAGTCCATCCCACACCGGCGACCGATGGTCTTAAAGCGGTGGCGCCACGCATGGTTCGGCCGGACGTCAGGGTGATCGATCCCAAGCCCACGGACCCACACCGCGATGCTCTGGCCGACGCGGGCATAGGTTGGATTGTATCCCGTCACACCCTTCTTCTGGCGCCTGGTCGAATAGAACAGGGGTTCTTGCTCGCACCGCTTCACGAAGTCGATGAAGCCCTGCTCAATGAGATGGTCGTGCAGAGGGACCTCGCGAAACGTATGGTTCTTCTGACTGCCGGCTTCTGGCGTGATCCTGATAAAGTAATAGGTCTTCTCGACCTGCCGCCCTTCCTCTTCGCGAACAAGGGTGCCTTCGAGAACGTCCTTGCGGCGCAGTTGGGTGATCTCGTTGACCCGAGCGCCCGTGTAGGCGCACAGCCAGGGCACCCAGCGCCGCGCTGCGGCATGTTCGGGCGTAGTCAGGCGGCTGGGCAGCGCCAGCGCGGCCGACAGGATCTTCCGTGCCTCGTCGTCCGTGAAGCCCTTGCTGCGCAGCTTGGGCTTGACCGGCACCGTGACCTTCACCTTCTCGGCCGGGTTGGCCTCCATCTTGCCCTGGCCGCATGCCCAGGAGAACACCGCCCTCACGGCGGCGATGTGGACGTCCTTCACCGTCGACGGCTCATGGTCAGCAAGGGAGTGCCAACTTTCCAGATCTCGTGACTCTGATCTGTTAAGCTTAGCCCATGCGGTGGTTGGTTTGTGATACAAGAATCACCCTGTCATGCGCGAAGTTGAGGGCAGCAAGATAATGGCATACCCTGCTTCACAATCAGGTTCATATACGTTGCGGGGGCATATCTGATTCTATTGTAGATAGAGGTACCGCGCAGAATCCTGAACATGTGTAAAGTGCCTCAGCCGAAAGGCTAGTGGCCGGCTGACGCATCGACGACCACTTGAGAGCCATCAAGGGAGAGCTTCGCTCGCAGTCCTGACAGTGTATCAGTTGCATTCTTGAAGCCCCCGATCAGCTCGCTGATGGAGACCGGCTGGACCGGATTGGCTTCGATCGTCAGCGGCGCCAGGTTACCGGTATAGGCCACCACAAAATCAGTGAGTTGACCGGCCTTGCCTCCCAACAGCGGTGCCAGCTGCAGCAGTGCCGCTCTGAGCTCGGTGTCGCGACTGCTGGCCGGTAGGATCTTCAGAAACTGTGCCACCACTCCGGCGTCCCGATATGTCAGGCGGGCAGACCTGATACGGCCAACCGTCAGGACCTGCCCAAGATCGAGGGTCCGGCCCGTTAGATCCACACCAGTCAGTTCCACGGACCCGGTCACTTCCGCCATGGTCGGCAGAGAGATTCCAATATCGGACACGCGAAGATCGCCCGTCTTCTGATTGCCGGCCAGCACGAGCGAAATTCGGCCGCTCTGGGTAGAAGCTGTTCCCGCGTTATCGAGCAGAGTTCCGAAGGCTAGGCCATCCACATCGATCCGGCCTGTCAGATCTCCTTCTGTCCCGACGCTATAAGACGTCCGGTAACTCTGGACCTTCAGCAAGTGGCCCGCCGCTTGCCGGTAGATCACGTCGGAGAGAACCAGATCGCCAATGCGGTCAGTCGTCAGAGGTGTCTTGCCGAGATTTCTCGTGCCGACGGCCTTTGCTGAAAGGGTTCCGATCTGAACCGTGCTATCCGGTGCTGTCATCGCGACGCCCGTAGCTATCAGGGCTCCAATCGACGCTTCGGAACCGGTCACGGCCACATTCTCAAAAACGATCTTGCCCGCAGAAACCCACTCTTGGGTTCCGTTCTTCGGAATCGCGACCTTTAGGCCCGACACGGTTACCGTCTGGCCCTCTGACGACATGTTCCCAGTCGCCCCCGGTATTTCCAATCCCAGAAACTTACGGACAACGTCCTCAGATGTCTGGTCGGCGAGCGCTGATGAAACCCCGATAAAGAGAGAAGCCCCGGCAATAACGGTCGAGAGGAAATGACGAGAGAACAACGCTGGCTCCAAAGTGCTGATTAAGAACGAGAATCTTCTTGAGCCTCGATGATATCATCCGGCTTCAAAATCCCATTAAAAAAGGGGTCTGATTATGGCTTATCCTGCCTATAAGTCCTCCCTCCCGAAGACGCGTACCGCCGTCGAGGAGATCGCCTTCACCCGCGCCTGCCTCATGCTTGGCGAGGCCCAAGCTCAGGTGAGTGAGGAGGCCCAGGACGCCGAGTGGCACGGTTTCCTGCTGGAGGCAGGTCAAATTGCTGCTGCTCTGGCTTTGGCCGGCTTCCAAATCACCCGTGAAGCAGCCCCGTCGCGTCTTGTGCAGGGTCCAGGTCGGCATCCGAACCTTCACGTCGTCTCCCTTTAATCTTCGTCCGAAACTCCCGTGCCGAAATCCCACTCTTACGAGAGGCACGAAGGCGCTGGAACCGACCAAGAATAACCGATAGCGCGCAAACATGATCGTTGCCCGTGGCATGACATACCGGCTTTACCCGACACAAACCCAGGCGGAAGCGCTTAGCCGCTTCGCGGGAACATGCCGGGCCGTCTATAATGCCGCTCTGGAACAAAGAACACATTATTGGCGCCCGTTTCTACGTGCCCACGGAAAGCACATTTCGTTCGCGTCCCAGGGCCGGGAATTGACACAACTTCGTGCCAGCTTCGACTGGATCGAAGCCTGCCCGATAGATTGTCAACAGCAGGCACTGCGCGATCTCGATCAGGCATTCACGAATTTTTTTGCCGGTCGCGCTGGATATCCACGGCCACGACGCAAGCATGCGAACGTGAGCATCCGGTTCCCTTCTTGCCGGCTGACAGTCAAACGCTTAAACCGGCGCAACGCCACCATACGAGTTCCAAAGCTCGGACGGATCCGCTTTCGTCTGTCGCGGCCGCTTCAAGGGCATGTCGCTAATGCGACGATCTCGAGGGATCCGCTCGGTTGGCGCGTGACGTTTGTAACGCACGTCGAAATCGACACGCCCCCTGCCGCGGATCGGATAGTCGGCATCGACCGTGGCGTGACCTGCTCGACGGCAACCTCTGACGGGGAAATGCCCTTCTTTCCGCGCGAGGCCATCACTGTCTCAGAGGCTAAAGCGCGAGCCCATCAGTTGACTGCCTCGAAGCGTTGCAACGGTTCGCACCGCCGCGCCAAAGCATTAAAGTTCGCCGCGCGACAGCGCGCACGGGCGGCCCGACAGCGCAAGCATGCGAACCACGTGGAGACAACTCGTATCGCGCGGCGCTATCACACCGTCGTTCTCGAGGACCTGCGCATAAAGAACATGACGCGCACGGCCCGCGGAACCCTCGAAGAGCCCGGCAGGAACATAAAGCAGAAAGCTAAGCTTAACCGCTCCATCCTTGATACGGGATGGGGCCAATACGAAACACTTCTTACCTACAAAGTCGCAGAACGAGCCGGGACGCTCATCCTTGTTCCGGCCCGGAATACCTCCCGACGCTGCCCAGAATGCGGGCATGTCAGCGCACGAAATCGCGAAACCCAAGCGCTCTTTCGATGTGTTGAATGCGGTCACAAGGCCCATGCCGACGTGAACGCTGCCATCAACATCCTCCGGGCCGGAACGCGGCCGTCGCGGGGCGAAAGCTCTGCGCGAAAATCTCGCGCGGCACCTGCCACGTGAAAAAATCGCCCCTCCTTCAGGAGGGGAGAAGACGTTAATACCAAACGCCTGCCTCTGATGCTCCGGGCTACCCTCTTCATGCCGGATGCCCTGTTTTCGACCGACGATTGACCTCCACCCCCTTGGATTGCGAACAACAAAGCGGATATCAGATGAGGAGTAGCGCCCAAAGGAACTCTTATGGACCTCATTCCCGAAGACCTTCGCCAGGTCCTGATCGCCAACGGCCAGGCCTCTCAGGACGGGACGAAGAGTGACCACATTCCCGTCGTCAAATTGTTCATGCCGGATAGCCAGGCAACTTGGCTCATCACGGAGCTGAAGCCAAGCGACCCGGATTTGGCGTATGGCCTCGCGGATCTAGGCATGGGTGCCCCGGAGAGCGGTTGGTTCCGCCTCTCCGACATCATCGCACAGCGGGGCGTCCTGAATCTCCCCATCAAGCGAGATCCGTATTTCCGTGCCGATCGGCCGCTGAGCGCCTACGAGGCTGCAGCAATCGTGGCCGGGCGGATAGTGACCCTTCCACCAAACAAGTAGGCCGGCTAGCCATCAAGAAGCCCAGAGGGCCGTCATCTCGCGATGACGGCCTTTTTCATTGTCCGGGTGATCAGGGCCCAACACGATCGCGGCCGACCCCGGCCTCCCTTCCCGATTTTAAGCGATGAAGTCTCTCCACCTCGCGAGGTGGAAATGAAACCGACAGCCTCACAAACCCCGATGGAGACCCCCTCGATGGTCCGCTCGATCATGACCCGTGAAGACGCCCTCGCGATCAAAAACCGCTGGCACGATACCTGCCGCCGCTACAACGAGGGAAACGCATCTGGTGCAGACATGTCGCTCGCTTTCGCCGACGCGGCCAGGGCCGTGCAGCAGGCTGAGCGCGATGGAGCAGATATGACGGATGTCCGGAAAGAGCACCCAGCACTGTTCTCGGCCTAGCGTGCAGAACCCTTCAGCATCCAAATCCCTTCAAAGGATCTCCTGTCATGAAGCAGAGACCGACACGTGAACAGATCGTGGCCATCAAACGCCTCTACGATCGTAGCCCAGACGGATCTCCCTCCTATCTCGCCTTTCGCCGCCGGTTTGAGCACTTCCCGTCGGTCGATTGCTTGGGCGCCAGGTGGTGCAATATGTTCATCGGCATCGAAGCCGACGGCTACACCCATTCTTGAACCTCTTCTGCATTCTCACCTTCGAGGTTCACTTGCCTACGGATACCTACTCCCGCTTCCGGGATATCCCGCAACTGACAGCCAACGGCCGCTACTCTGTCGATCTCTCCTGGGGCGACCTGTTCGAGGACCTAGCCCGATGGGAACGGGCACCTGGCGGTGTCGAATACGAACCCGACTTTCAACGCGGTCACGTTTGGTCTGAAGGCCAGCAAGTGGCTTTCGTTGAATTCGCACTGCGCGGGGGTCTGGATCGCTCCTCCAGGCATCTCCTATTCAATTGCGTCGATTGGGATGGCGATTGCAAGTCACCGATCCAACTCGTTGACGGACTTCAGCGCCTGACGGCCACAAAAGCATTTCTCAGTGGGAAGATCCGCGCTTTCGGACGCCGCTACCATGAATTCCAGGATCGATTGCCGCGCAGCATTCGGTTCACGGCTCACGTAAATGATCTGCCGACCCGCTCCGCTGTGCTGAATTGGTACCTCGAGCTCAACGCCGGTGGCATTGCTCATTCTCCAGAGGAGATCGAGCGCGTCCGAGAGTTGCTTCACCAAGCCAGCTAACCGCCCGATAGGGAACCCTCACATGACCTTTACATCCTCTGCAGGCCTTGGCCGCGGACAGATGGAGCTCGCCTTCGATCCGGCTCCGATTCCGGTGGTCGAGCACCCTCCCGAAATCCAGCCCGATCTATCGAGCTATGATGCAATCGTGGTGGCAGCTTCTGGTGGCAAGGATTCGGTATCGTGCCTGTTAGCATGCATCGAGAACGGCGCGCCGTTGGAGCGCATAGAGCTATGGCACCACGACGTTGACGGGAGAGAAGGATCGGCATTGTTCGACTGGCCAGTGACACGTTCTTACGTTTCTGCACTCGCCAAAGCCTTTGACCTCCCCTTGTACTTCTCCTGGAAGCAGGGCGGTCTTGAACGAGAAATGCTCCGCGAAAATGCTAGAACTGCGCCAATATCTTTCCAAACACCTGAAGGTGAGATAAGAAGTGTAGGCGGAGTTTCCGGAAAGCTCGGGACGCGCCTGCAGTTCCCCCAGGTTTCAGCAGATTTGACAACTCGTTTTTGCAGCGCATACGCCAAAATCGACGTCTCTTCCGCTGCAATATGCAATCAGGACCGCTTCTTAGGCAAGAAAACTCTCTTCGTTACTGGCGAACGAGCCCAAGAAAGCTCTGCACGAGCGCGCTATAAGACATTCGAACCACATCGCACGGATCGTCGGGACGGTACCCGGCGCAACCGACATGTCGATCACTGGCGGCCTATTCATGGCTGGGATGAGCGCCAGGTTTGGGAGATCATTGAGCGACACAGGGTAGCGCCTCATCCTGCTTACGACGCTGGCTTCGGCAGGGTTTCGTGCATGAATTGCATCTTTGCCTCGCCGGCTCAATTAAGTACGATCCTTAAGTTCGCACCTCATAAATTCATGCCGATCGCCAATTACGAGAAGCAGTTCGGCAAGACAATCCACCGGACCCTGACCGTTCTCGAACGTGCTGCGAAGGGCACACCCTACGAGGCTGCGAATGAGTACACGATGGGTCGCTGCCTCTCTGAGCATTTCGACGAACCTATCATCCTGGAGCCCGGGCAATGGCGCTTGCCCGCAGGAGCCTTCGGCGAGAACGCGGGACCGACTTAACGGTCTTTACAAGCTGGATGCTGTAAAATGCAGACTTGCGGCCCGGGAAATAGATTCTCGGTCCGCCGGACATGGTCCAGTAGGAGTGCCGATGGCTAAGGAAACCGCTTTGCTGAAAGCCTACGAGCGTATGCTGGAGACGCAGGATCACAAGAAGCGCCTTGCCCCGGACCGTCTCGTCACGCTGATCGCGGACGCGCCATGGATCGAGGCTGTAAGCGCCCATACGGAAGCCCGTCAGGCATTCTTGGAGGCTGCGATAACCTTCTGTGCCTCTATCCGTAACCCTGAACCTAAGGGCTCCCGGCGTGCTGCCCGAAAAGACCGCTTCACTGAAAACGGTCGAGAAGAGCGCGTATCTTGACCGCGATATCGCGGTCTTCCGGTTTTTCGCACGGATCGATTGACCGCCGGCGTCCATTTCCGTACTGAACAGCAAGGATCGGATCGTTCCCATCCGGTGCCGACTGTAGGAAGAAGTCCGACCATTCACTGTGCCTATGGGTCGTGACTTTGATCCAAGTGATGCGGTCCGCTGCAGCCATCCGATCCAACCCGAATCTCTTTCGAAATCATCCAACTCTTATCAAACCTCGAGTTTCCTCAGAGGATCTGTTCCCATTATCCCCGCCGATTTTTTGCCGGCCGTAGTCCTTGACCTCCTTTTCATGCGCTCCGAACCCCAACAGTCACAGTTGGCGGAAACAGCCAGATCCTTCGGAGCGTGAGCCTTGGACAGGCAGTCCATTGTCCAAATCCCTAGAAAAACCGTGCTTTGCGCATCGCGCAGCAATGCCTTGCGAGTGACTATCAATGATCACCAGATCCTATCGCGTCCAGGTCAGGGACGCTGACCAGCAAGTCCACGACGAGACCGTGGAGGTCGAGAGCGAGGAGTGTAACTCC
The DNA here is from genome assembly GCF_009296175.1 of Microvirga tunisiensis. Lineage (GTDB taxonomy): Bacteria > Pseudomonadota > Alphaproteobacteria > Rhizobiales > Beijerinckiaceae > Microvirga > Microvirga tunisiensis. The sequence continues at coordinate 83,094 of NZ_VOSK01000003.1, forward strand.
ATGCTCGATGATGCCCTTGAGGCTGGCCAAGCCGCATGCAAGAGCGTTGCAGCCAGCCAGACGGACTTTGATGCCTTCGATAATGACAGCGCCTATCTCGAAACCATCGACAGGCGGGCTGGGGCCTGCATTGTCGAAAACATCTCCAAGGTCGGCACCCCTGTCCGCTTCAGCGTCTATGGACTCTACAGCAACGACGGCGGCGCCTGGTCCGACTGTGTCTTCGGCGTCGACCACGAGGACGCGATGTTCGATGCCAAGTGGCAAATGGCCGAGAACCAGGGAAGCTCCGTTGAACGGGACGGTCTTGAAGACTTCCTCGACACAATGGAAGGTATCGAAATAACGGACTGCATCCCAGAACCAGTCACAAAGGATGAGCTCGCCGACGCCGCTAAGGATGTTGTCCTCGCCTTCGACGCCAAACAGCCCGTCACCGAGGCTGTCGGCCGCCTCCGCGATATGCTCAAGCAGCTCGGCGTGGAACTAGAACGTCCGACGGTGACCCATGGCGCGTAAGAGAGCGGAATCCCCATCTCCGCCGCCCACGCCGCGCCAGTCAGACATCTTCGCAGACATCCTGATCCGCAATAGGATTGTCACCGAATTCACCCTCGAGCTCAACTGGGGCGCGCTCAGAGACCCAGATTGCAAATCCAAGTCTCGGCTACTGCAATGGCCTCTGACCTATATCGGCGTCGCCCGCGGCGGCCCACTGCTCAAACTTGCGTCCCATCAGCTGGCGGAACATCCCTTCGTCCTAAAGGTCGCCGAACTCACGGGCCTAGGTCCCGTCCTCGATGAGGACGACAATCACCGCCAGTACCATCACGCCGTGGATCTCTCTACCGACGACGACTGGCGCGAGCTGCTCGAAACCCGGCATCTCACGACGCCTGAGCACATTGCGGGCGGGGTCGGTTTCGGGGTCTCCTACGGCTATCTCTCAACCGTAAACGCCCGTCACGTTCTCAAAGCCGCCCAAATCCCGGAGCCCGACGGACGATCTGAACAGCTCCTACTGGGGACAAGCATGAGCCCCTCCAAAAGCGAGCGGCGATACATCCCGAACTTCTCAGGCCATTCATTCGATCGGTTATGGATGGCCATCCATGGATTGGAGAATGGCTGGCTGTGTCATGACCAGGGCGGCCATCTGAAACTCACCACGAAAACAATTCAGGCACGAGGCTTGCCCGCACTTGCCTAATCCGGCCTCATTGACGGGCACAGGCCCGAGGATATCCCTAATCTGATTGCGGGTATCCCGCCTAGTCTCCGTCATCTCGGGCCCAATCAGATTCCTACCCACCACAATCCTGCATCACCCGCTGGCGTCGCCATTGGGAGAGCGGGCCTTTGCACGAAGGTCATTATCCATGTCGAAGCTGACGAAAGAGGAGGCCAGGCGCCACGCAGAAGCCGAGGAGCTTCTCAAGAAGGACAAACTCTCCCTCGACGAGCGCCTGTTCGTACTTGAGCATTGGCACGAGGGGGCTCGTCACATCAACTCCGTGGCGGGAGCCTTCTTTACGCCATTGGATCTCGCTCGCGACTTCGCGGTGGAGGTCCCCGGACGCAAGATCATCGACCTCTGCGCGGGCATCGGCCGCCTCGCCTTCATGGTTCAGAACGGCTGCTCCGACGAGTACGAGATTACCTGTATCGAGCAGAACCCTGATTACATCGCCGTCGGGCGCAAACTCCTCCCGGACGCCACTTGGATCTGCATGGACGTGTTCGACCTTCCCAAGAAGGGATTGGGCCGGTTCGACGCCGCGATCAGCAACCCGCCGTTCGGGGCCACGCCTCGCGGCCGCTCGCAAAGCCCACGCTATACCGGCTCGCTCTTCGAATACCACGTCATCGACATCGCCTCGGACCTCGCCCGCTTCGGAACCTTCATCATTCCCCAAGGGTCCGCGCCATTCCGTTACAGCGGATGCTCCGCGTTCCGGCACGAGGAATCGGAGTCCTACAAAGTCTTCCAGCGCACCACGGGTATCGCGCTCGGAGCCAACTGCGGCCTCGATACCTCTGGCTACCGCAAGCAGTGGCGCGGCGCTTCTCCGATGGTTGAGATCGTGACTGCTGACTTTGGCGAGGTGCAGGCCGCCCGTCGAGCTCAGTCGCAGGACCTTTTCAGTCTCACGCTCGATCCATCCATCGCCGCTTGAGCCCCATCAGCAACGAAACGCACCCATGATCAAATCTTTCCTCGATCTCTCCACCGAACACGTCTCGAAGACCACCGCAGATTGGCTCGACGCCCAAGGACGTCTCGCCGCCGCGTATCGCACTGACGCGGATCCCGCTCCAGCCTTCACGATTGGTGGCACGCCATACGGATGGTTCATCTCTCTGCCCGCAGCAGGCGGTGATGAGGGCAGGGGAGTTCCCGAAGATCTCCGCAAGGTCTTCGACTACGCCCGCAAGCAAGACGTTCACTTCATCCTCTTCGACCAAGCCGCCGATACCGTGGATGGCCTGGACACCTTCGAGTGGATCTAACTGGAGCTCCTATGAACACCGCAGCAGACATACGCCAGGCGAAGCTCGAGGAATTCGTCGGACAGGCGCTCGACCTGAACATCCACTACGATACCGACATGGACGCCTATGTGATCCCCCGGATTGCTCAGTTCGAAGAAGCTCGTGATCTCCCGCTCGGCACCTTCACGAAGCCGTCGGAATGGAAAGAGCAGCGAGCCTTTAATCAGGACCTCGCACGGCGCGTTGCATCGGGGCCACGCGGCACGTGGGCAATCGTCGTCACGAATTGCCACGATGGGAGGATCTTCTACAGTACCCTCATCAGCGACGGCACCGGCGAGATCTCCACAGGGGGCAGTCACGACAGCTATGACACCCCGCCAGACTATCCGAAGATCTACGAGCGGATGATCGGCTACGAGATCTATCTCGCCCGCAGGGTTGTAGAAGCCCAGCGCCAGCTGGCTAGGGATCAGACTGCCATTCGCGACCATCGCCTTCAGGCCGGAATGACCTTCAAGGACTTGATGGTCGACCACAAGAAGTTCTCGACCGCCGCCATCCAGCAGGTCGACCCCAACACCGGCCGGGTAAAGCTATTCATGACGAAACGCGGCAGCGCGCAACGCTATCAGGGCGAAGTGAGTGCCTCCAGCCTGGTCGAGAGGGCAGGGCTCAGTAAACGGGAGGATCTTCTTTCAGCCGCGTAGCGAGACAAAGTCAGCCAAGGGACCCAGGTGAAAAGGGGCAAGATTCAAACCCCCACAAAGGAAAATTCCATGGAAACCGCTGGCGTCGCTCAATCCTCTCAGAAGCTCTACAACCGCGTGCTCGTGGTACAGGATCTTTCAGTCAAAATGGACCGTAAGGGCCGGCCCTACGCCAATTTTCGCGGAGCCTTCACGGACCGGAAGTCGGGCAAGCCCGTCACAATCTTCACTCAGGCGCTTGGTTCTGCTTACGAGCGCGTGAAAGACCATTTGGTCGAAGGTCAGGAGATCCGGGTACTCGGCGCTCACGAGCAGCGCCAGGCCGATCCCGCGAACGGCATCCTCCCGACCCGGTCGTTCCGCATCGTGAAGCTGGCCGAACCGAAAGCGAAGGCGCCTATTCAAACGGACCCCGCTACCGCCCCGGTGGAATGTCAGGTCGAGGAAACGGCTGACCAAGCACCAGTCGCCCCAGAGATTCCCCAGGAGGAGCCTGACGCAATCGCATCGGACGTCGAGCCCGAACCGCGGTCCATCGCCCTCGCGGTCCCGCTGCCTGCATCCGCCGACATGTTCGACTAACACAGCGGCACCGCTCGGAACTCCACGTTCCGGGCGGTTTTCCATGAGAAACCGCCGCGTGGAACAATCCAGCTTAATCCCATTAACTACTTCTGAATTTGGCCTGCTGGGTTTCCCACGCAGCCAAGCTTTGCTGTATTCTGGCGTCTGTCGAGGAGAGAGAATCTCACTGACACGGCGGTCCTGCTTTATTGCCCCCTAAACTCGGGACCGCCGTTCTCTTTCTTTCGACCTATGGGCCCTCTGATCCGGTTTCCCTGGTTTTCAGGCCCTTTCACCAAATCGCTCGAACCCGATCAGGCGTGGTATTCTTGGCAACATCACGTCCGACCAGGAATTTGGAATCTCCCTTGATCAAGCGTCGCTTCTTTCTTGTCGCAGGCCTGACCCTGAGCCTCGGCGCATGCGTGTCGGATGGCACCACTGCCATCACCACCGTGAGCCCACATCATTGCTTCTACGATTCCAATCAGGCTCGGAATCGCTGCAGCAGTGCAACCTCCGTCTCCGGATATGCTCCCAACGAGCGTCGCGCCTATCGGCACCGTCCTGACTACGGGCAGAACCCTATCTCAGGTCTCGGGTCCGTGCTCGATCCGTCCCCTTCGGCTCCCGCAGGCTCGGACTACACGTTCGGCTATAACTCCGGGTTCGAGGCCGGCTATCGCTATCCCCGGCGCTTCGTCACCACAATCTATGAGGGCACGGAAGTCATCGAACCTCTGCCGGAGACCCGCGCCGCCTCAGTCAAGCGCCCCTCACGATCAAGGAAGGCCGGTCCCGGTCCGGTTTACAAGGATTGAGCACAGCAATGCATTTTCGTTCACTTGCCACCGTTCTCTGCGCTACGGCGTTGCTCGCTGCCTGCAATAGCACCCAAACATCCGGTTTCACCGTGCCCGTTCTAGCCGAACTCGATGGTCACCCTGCTGGAACGCACTTCGATCAGAATCTCTCGTCGTGGCATACGGTGAACCACCGGCCTAAAACGACGATTCTCGTTGATGCTGCACCAGCGCCGTCCGCACCGGTCACAATCTTCGATGCTGCCACCGGTGCTCCATCAGGTCCTCTCGCCAGCCGCCCGGCGACGAGCGAATGCCCTGCCTACATGTCCAGGCTGGTCTGCGACGACTGGCTCACTCATAAGCGCAAAAAGCAATCTTAAGCAGCGCGATGCTCTCTCAACGGCTTATCTTCGGATTTCCTCTTGATGTCCTCGCAACCGGGTTGGTTGTCGGGATGGCCGTCCTGCTCGCCCTCTTCGGTCTGGTTGCTCTCCTTCGTAAAGACCGATACCGGCCTCGACCATTGCTGACGGATAACGAGCGGGAGTTTCACCGCCGGCTGCTCTCTGCTCTCCCTGGCTATGAGATTGCGCCCCAAGTCAGCATGCTCGCCTTGCTGGAGCCTGATCTGAAGACCAGGAACAAGCGTTACTGGCGCACCTTCAATGCTATCGGCAACGCAAGGGTTGACTGGGTTATCCTCAAGGATCAGAAGCCGATCGCTGTCGTGGAATTGGACGACAGCACCCATGATCCAACCAGAGATCGCAAGCGGGATGCCATCCTCAATTCCTGCGGCTACCGTGTGATCCGCTTTGAATCCCGCAATAGGCCTTCCATCGGCCAGATCCGAGAAACGGTTGCCCAGCTATGAGTTCAGAACATCTCCACGATCCCGGCGGCAAGGTTCGCATTAAGATCCAAGATGGCATCAGAGGCTCTGCTAGGTTCAGCCCGTGCGGACGCTATCGGACGGTCCTTGCGCGGGAGTGGACGGATAAGAAGGATCCACGGTTCGCCCTATGGATCGGCATGAACCCTTCCATCGCCCGGAGGTAGACGATCCTACCTGCTTGCGCGAGGTCAAACGCACGATGGCCCTCGGACTTGATAGTTACATCAAGTGCAATGTTATGGACTTCAGGGCCACCAAGCCGAAGATGCTCCTTGAGCCAGGGGTCCAGCCTTGCAGCTCGGAGAACATCAGCAGCATCCTTAAGATCGCCGCGAAAGCCGAACTCATCATCCTGGCCTACGGCACCCTTCACAAGAAACTTGCCCATTATGGGCGGGACATCGTCAAGGCTCTCCATGCCGACGGCCATAGTCTATGGGTCCTCGGCACGACACAGGACGGATCCCCCCGCCACTCCCTCTATGTTGGATATGACGCCGACCTGATCCCCTATGCACCTGCTTATCTGCAAGGTGCCCAGACCTCATCCCAAAACCCTTAACGGACCAGCGTCGGCGCCGGCGCCAACCCTAGTATGTGAGAACACCGACTATGCTCGCTCTTGAAGGAAGCACCCAGTCCCGAAGCCATCCTGCACCTCTATGGATCTCGGAGAAGATCGAGGAGGAGAAGGCGAGGGGCTTTGGCTTCTGCCTCATCTATGCCACTGCCCAGAACCACGATGCTCTGATCAAGGAATTGAGCAAGAGTGACCTCGAACAGCAGGGCATCAAGGTATTCCCGGCACGAGGCCCGGACCAAGTCCGATTAGCTCAGGGCAACGCGCAGAACATGCCGATTATGCTCAAATGGGCGGATCGACTCGTGATCGAGCCCAAGGCTGATGCCGAGAACACCAAGAAGCAGGCCAAAGGCGCGCCCAAAAAGGCATCAAAGAAGGCGAAGAAGACTGCCTGAATAGGGGTTGCAAGCAAGTCCGATCACCCATGATCTGGGGTCGCCTTGAGAAACCGGAACAGAATCCTAGCTCCTTGCTCTAGTTCAGACTGATCTCTCATCTATTGGGATATTCATGAACAGACGCAGAGCTGGCGAATACGATCTGCTCATTGGCGAACAGATCCGGGCGGCCCGCCTTGCGGCAGGACTGTCTCAGGAAGCTCTTGGCGACCTAATCGGCGTCACGTTCCAGCAGGTTCAGAAATACGAAAGGGGCACAAACAGGATCTCAGCCGGAACGCTCTATGAGATCTCCGCCGCACTGAAGGTGCCGATTACCCGCTTCTATGAGCCCTTGAGGACTGCCAAACGAATGTACTGAGGCCTTAGGCCTCAGTTAAGCGACACGTCGTCGATTTCGCACGAAGCCGTTGAGACCGAGGCTTTATAAACTTCGTCGAAGCCTGAGAAGAAGTACGACAACTGCATCGTCTCACTCTCGCTGTCATTAGCATAGAGTGTGTGAGATTCATCGTCCTGGGCCACTTCATAGCCAGAAAATCCCTGGCGCTTCTTAGTGTCGATCGATGCCTCACACTCGACATCTACATCGAGTGACGATTGCCCCCGGTAGTCAGTGCTCACTTCATAAGAGATCGACAGAGAGCAGGAACGATAGCTCTCTCCATCGAATGCCTCGTCACAGTTTAAGCTTGCATGCTTGACTGAAACACAGACCTCCGCCCCCGACTGACTCTCAGTCTCGCAGTCGCCCTTGGCCGCCCGCTGCCTTGCCAATTCAACAAGGCGTGCCATCCGCTCTCTGTATGACCTGAGTTCTTCGGTGGTCATCACCCTGCAGGCATCGCCCTCTCGGGTGTATTCGGGTTTGCACTGCCAGCCATTTCCAAGGGAGTTCAGGTCCGCGTTCTGCGGCACAACGACTAGACGACACCCATCATCCGACCGATAGAATCCTCTCCGGCATTGCCAGCCATTGCCCAGAGCATTCAGCTCCGCGTTCTGTGGGACCTGTACCTGCTGGCAGTTGCTGTCAGAGCGATAAAATCCTCTCTTGCACTGCCATCCGTTTCCAAGGGCGTTCAGTTCCGCATTGACTGGAACCTGCACCAGGGAGCAGCTTTCACCCGAGCGAAAATATCCCCGTCGGCACTGCCACCCGTTTCCGAGTGCGTTGAGCTCCGCATTCTGTGGCACTTGAACTGGCGAGCAGTTGTCTCCGGAACGGAAATAACCCCTCCTGCACTGCCACCCATTCCCCAGAGCATTAAGCTCCGCGTTCACGGGCACCTGGACAGGCAAACAGCGATCGCTGGAGCGGTAGAACCCTCGATTGCACTGCCATCCGCCGCCGAACCGACTAGGTGATGCATTCTGCGGCACGGATTGAGCCACCGCTTCAACCGAAAACAAGCACATTAGAACGCAGAGACTTCTCAAAACCCAGTGCGGCATTGCCCCCAACCCTTTGTTTTGAGGGAACCTATAAGCCTAGCCGCAATCTCTGCAAGACATTGCTGTCGTTAAATTTTAGCGAAGCTTTCTGCGGCTTCGCCGTCCCTCCCGTCAGATGTTCCACCACGTGGACATGTGATGGAGCAAACCCCATGAAAGAGATGTCTCGTCAGGTCGCTCGCAAGCGTGCCTACTCGAAGATCTATCCAGTGACGATGACGATTTCAGGCATGAAGGTTACTCTAGATCAGAAGAAGCGGCCCCGCTGCGACTTCTGGGGTACGGCTCCCAATGGACGGCGCTTCCCCTGCGCTGCGATCGGCCCGAATTACCAGCGCCTTAGGGACAACCTCATTACCGGCGCCACTCTCGATGTCGTCGGAGTCTATGAGACCGCTAGGCCCGAGGCTGGGAAAGCCCCAGTCTTCCACCTTATTTCGATCAACCCCAAAAAGGGGATCAAATCGGCCCAAGGGTGCTGACTACATTCCCAAGGCAATGCTAAAATACCATTAGGCAGCCGACCTGTTCTCGTTGGACGGATGTCTTGTTTGTTTCACCTCTTCAAACAGGCAGATCATGCAGTACAGGATCTCGGTTCGCCGCTTCGCTATTATGTCAACGCGGCACCTGAGCCCGCTGACAAAGACGATTCTTGGGGTCTGGGCAAACGACGCGAACATGGCGAGGACAGGCCACGTTGTTGCCTGCACTCCCTTTGGCTGGATCCTCAGCCTGCCCGAGCAGAGAGGCGATCCGCAATGGCACGCTGTTCTTCCTGCCGACCTCGCCGACTGCGTCGCCTCGGCCTACAAGAACCCGATCGATGCCACGCACCTTGAATTCGACAGCCGGGAAGAGACCTTTCCTGGTCTCAAAGTCCACGATGACCCCGATACGCAGACGCCAATCGCGGATACGGCTCGGACCATCAGAGCTCTGACAGAGGAGCTCGTCAGCTTCAGAGCCCAAGAAAGCGATCTTCGCCTCCAGGCGTCCGAGATCACCCGGCGGCTCGTAGACTATATCGGCGCCAATCAGCCGATCCGGCCCCTCGCGAAGCACAGCCTCGCCCAAATCGACGCGTTCATGAGCGCGCCGCTCGGACAATCCTCCGTCACCCCCAAGGAGATCCTCAACCTTGCGGGGCAAGTCTCTAAGAACCCTGTCGTGCTCGGAATGGTGGAGACCATCAATCACCTTCTCGGCCAGGTCCACGAACAGGACAACGATTCCGTCCAAGACGTCCCCAAGCCCAAGACACGCAGAAGGGGATGACGGCGGATGAGGCTCATCTTCACCCATATCCAAGGCGTCAAGAAGATCACCGAACGCACGCTCACTCACAGTGACCAGGAGGCTCAGATCATTATGGACGTCCTGGATGAGCTACTGTCCGACGACCTAGACACGGTTCCGCCCGATCCGGACCGCCTCTTCGCTATCGCCCCGAACGGAATTGATGTCCGATTTGGCAAGGGCGTCATCAGCCGCGCCACGGCCCTGAGCGTCCGGGACGCTCTTCTATACGCCGGCTCTATCGAGAGAGAGCCAGAGCACAAGCTTAGTATCGCCTATGGCCCCAGTCTGAACTGAAACATGTAGTCAGGATGCAATCCTCCTCAGTTCCCGCTCAACTCGGCGAGACCCTCGCCGGTACCATTGAGCGGATTGTCTTTCATAAAGAGGACAGCGGCTTTGCTGTCTTAAGGGTCCGAGCGCGCGGACAAAGGGATCTGACAACGCTGGTCGGATTTGCGCCCTCCCTAATCGAGGGTGAACAAATCACAGCCGTCGGCAATTGGCACAACGACCGCTCCTACGGGCTTCAGTTCAAAGCCTCCTCGATGGTTTCCACCCCGCCGACGGGCGCCGCCGGCATCGAAAAGTATCTCGGATCTGGCCTGATCAAAGGCATCGGCCCGGAGATGGCCAAGCGGATCGTAAAGACCCTCGGCCCCGATGCTCTCGACATCATCGACACGAATCCCGAATTTCTCCTTACCGTCAAAGGCATTGGCAAGAAGCGGGCAGAACAGATCATGTCTGGCTGGGCCGAGCAAAAGGCCATCAGGGATATCATGGTCTTTCTCCATGCCCATGGTGTTGGCACCGCCAGGGCTGCCAGGATCTACAAGACGTACGGGCAAAAGGCGGTCAAGATCATGTCCGAGAACCCTTACCGCCTCGCCAAAGACATCCGCGGCATCGGTTTCCGTTCGGCGGACCAGATTGCTCAGCGTCTCGGCTTCACGAAGGACGATCCCCGCCGCCTGAGGGCGGGCGTCACGTTTGCTCTCTCGGAGGCCACGTCGGACGGCCACTGCGGTCTGCCGGTCGACATGCTGCTCGACAAGGCGGTCGAACTGCTCGAAGCGCCCCGCGACCTCCTCAAAGTGGCTTTGACCGCAGAGATCAACGATGGCGACATAGTCCAAGATCAAATTCAGGGACGCGGGTGCGTTTTCACCAGACGGCTCCACCAGGCAGAGGATGGGATTGCCGAGAAGCTCCTCGCTCTCCTTGATGGCTCTCCCCCTTGGAAGGCCATTGATCCCGATAAAGCGATCGGCTGGGCCCAAACGAAGACTGGCAAGGACCTCTCTAATTCCCAAAAGGAAGCCCTCCGTCTCGTTCTCCGGTCTAAGGTCACGATCGTCACAGGCGGCCCTGGCGTCGGCAAGACCACGCTTCTGGACACGACCCTGAAGATTCTTGCCCAAAGGAACATCACGATCGCCCTTGCGGCGCCTACGGGCCGGGCCGCCAAGCGGATTACCGAGCAGACCGGTCTGGAAGCGAAGACCGTGCACCGCCTTCTCGAAGTGCAAGGGAGCGGCTTTAAACGCGACGAGACCAACCCTCTCGAGTGCGATCTTCTGGTAGTCGACGAGACCAGTATGCTCGACGTCAACTTGATGCTGGCCCTCGTACGGGCTCTGCCGAAGAAGGCTGCCCTCCTGCTGGTCGGGGATATCGATCAATTACCGTCCGTAGGCCCGGGCGCTGTCCTCGGCGACCTGATTGGAAGCAAGCGCATTCCCGTCGCCCGTCTCACCGAAGTATTCCGCCAGGCTGCCAGCAGCCGGATTATCACCAACGCCCACCGCATCAACCAGGGCGAGATGCCCGTTCCGCCGGCCCACGGCGAGGCGAGCGATTTCTATATCTGGCCGGTCGAGAACCCGGAGGAGGGGGTCACGGTCATCGTCAATCTCGTCTCCCAGCGGATTCCAGGCCGGTTCTGGTTCGATCCCAAGCGGGAAATCCAGCTGCTCTGCCCCATGCAACGCGGGGACCTGGGCGCCCGAAACCTGAATATCGAGATTCAGAAAGTCATTAACCCTCCGAACGAAAACTCGATCGAGCGGTTCGGCTGGAAGTTCACGGTCGGCGACAGGATCATGCAGACCGTCAACGACTACGACCGGGATGTCTTCAACGGCGACCTCGGGATCGTAGATAGGATCGACCACGAGGAGAAAAAACTCTTTGTGAAGTTCGACAATGTTGTCGAATACCCCTTCGACGAGCTCGACGTCCTCACAGCGGCCTACGCCACCACGATTCATAAGAGCCAAGGCTCGGAATACCCGGTAGTCGTGATCCCGATGGCGACACAGCATTACATGATGCTCGCCCGGAATCTCCTCTATACGGGCGTGACCCGAGGCAAGCAGCTGGTCATCGTGGTTGGGCAGAAGAAAGCCATCTCGATGGCGGTTCGTAACGATAAACAGAATCGCCGCTGGACACGGCTGCAGGAAATCCTGGAAAATACATAAACCCACCTAATGGGGTTTCTATCGTGGAATCTTCCGCAGCTGGTGGCCCCTGAACCACTTAGTGGCTCCTCGATAAACCACAAAAGGATGCCCGCGAACGCCGAGATCGGCCTAGCGCCGATCGCACGGAGAGAGTTTTATGAAGATCGAACGTCGTTACACCAGCCCAGGTAAGTCGCCCTATGAGGCCATTACCTTCCGCCTCACCAACAGCGAGATCCGCAACCCGGATGGCTCGGTGGTCTTCAAGCTCGAGAACATCGTGGTGCCGGAGACCTGGAGCCAGGTGGCCTCCGACGTGCTGGCGCAGAAGTACTTCCGCAAAGCGGGCGTTCCCGCTCGCCTGAAGAAGGTCGAGGAAAACGACGTCCCGAGCTGGCTGTGGCGCTCCGTGCCCGACGAGGCAGCGCTTAGCCAGCTGCCCGAGGACCAGCGCTTCGGCTCCGAGATTTCCTCCAAGCAGGTCTTCGACCGCCTTGCCGGCTGCTGGACCTATTGGGGCTGGAAGGGCGGCTATTTCTCCTCTGAAGAGGACGCCCGGGCGTTCTATGACGAGCTGCGCTTCATGCTCGCCAACCAGATGGTGGCGCCCAATTCCCCGCAATGGTTCAACACGGGCCTGCACTGGGCCTACGGCATCGACGGTCCCGGCCAGGGCCACTTCTACGTGGATTACAAGACCGGCAAGCTGACCAAGTCGAAGTCGGCCTACGAGCACCCGCAGCCGCATGCCTGCTTCATCCAGGGCGTCGAGGACGACCTGGTGAACCAGGGCGGGATCATGGACCTGTGGGTCCGCGAGGCGCGCCTGTTCAAGTACGGCTCCGGCACCGGCACCAACTTCTCCAAGCTTCGTGGGTCTGGAGAGAAACTCTCCGGCGGCAGCCGCTCGTCCGGCCTGATGAGCTTCCTCAAGATCGGCGACCGGGCCGCCGGCGCGATCAAGTCAGGCGGCACCACCCGGCGCGCGGCCAAGATGGTCGTGGTCGACGTCGATCACCCCGATATCGAGGAATACATCGACTGGAAGGTGAAGGAGGAGCAGAAGGTCGCGGCCCTCGTCACCGGCTCCAAGACCAATGCCAAGCATCTTAAGGCTATCCTCAAGGCGTGCATTAATTGTGAGGCCGAGGGTGACGCCTGCTTCGATCCGGAGAAGAACCCGGTCCTAAAGCGGGAGATCAAGTTCGCACGACGGGCGATGATCCCCGACAACTACATCAAGCGCGTCATCCAGTTCGCGCGCCAGGGCTACACTGAGATCGACTTTCCGATCTACGACACGGATTGGGACTCGGAAGCCTACCTCACCGTTGCGGGCCAGAACTCCAACAACTCTGTGTCTGTGACGGATAAGTTCCTTCGGGCAGTCGAAACCGACGCCGACTGGCACCTCACCGCCCGCAAGGACGGCAAGGTCGTGAAGACCCTGAAGGCGCGCGACCTTTGGGAGCAGATCGGCCACGCCGCCTGGGCGTCCGCCGATCCGGGCCTGCACTTCAACACCACCATGAACGACTGGCATACCTGCCCAGAGGGCGGTCCGATCCGCGGATCCAATCCGTGCTCAGAATATATGTTCCTGGATGACACGGCGTGCAATCTCGCCTCGGCCAACCTTCTGCAGTTCTTCGACCGGAAGAACCACAAGTTCGACGCCGGCTCGTTCGAGCATGCCTGCCGCCTCTGGACGGTGGTGCTCGAGATCTCCGTGATGATGGCGCAGTTCCCGTCGAAGGAGATCGCGCAGCTTTCCTACGAGTACCGCACGCTCGGCCTCGGCTTCGCGAACATCGGCGGCCTGCTCATGACCATGGGCCTGCCTTACGATTCTGATGCGGCCCGTGCCCTCGGCGGTGCGCTCACCGCGATCATGACCGGCGTGTCCTATGCCACCTCGGCCGAGATGGCGAAAGAACTCGGACCGTTCCCGAACTACAAGGCCAACGCCAAGCACATGCTGCGCGTGATCCACAATCACCGTCGTGCCGCCATTGGCGCTCTCGACGGTTACGACGGTCTCTCAGTGCCTCCGGTCCCTCTCGACCACGTCACCTGCCCGGACAAGGCGCTCATTGACCATGCCGTCAAGGCCTGGGATCAGGCTTATAAGCTCGGGAAGAAACACGGCTACCGCAACGCGCAGTCCACCGTGATCGCCCCCACCGGCACGATCGGCCTCGTGATGGATTGCGACACCACCGGCATCGAGCCCGACTTCGCCCTCGTGAAGTTCAAGAAGCTCGCCGGCGGCGGCTACTTCAAGATCATCAACCGGGCGGTGCCCGATGCGCTGCGCGCGCTCGGCTACCGCGAGCATGAGATCGCCGAGATCGAGGCCTATGCGGTCGGCCACGGCTCCATGAAGCAGGCGCCCGCCATCAACCCCGGCAGCCTGCGCTCCAAGGGCTTCACGGACGAGAAGATCGACGCGGTGGAGAAGGGCCTGAAATCGGCCTTCGACATCAAGTTCGTCTTCAACCGCTGGACGCTCGGCGAGGACTTCCTCACCGGCACGCTCAAGGTGCCGGCGGACAGGCTCAACGATCCGTCCTTCGACCTGCTCTCTTTCCTCGGCTTCTCGAAGGCCGACATCGAGGCCGCGAACATCCACATCTGCGGAGCGATGACTCTCGAGGGAGCCCCCTTCCTGAAGACCGAGCATTACGCGGTGTTCGATTGCGCCAACCCGTGCGGCAAGATCGGCAAGCGCTATCTCTCGGTCGAGAGCCACATCCGCATGATGGCGGCATCGCAGCCCTTCATCTCGGGCGCGATCTCCAAGACCATCAACATGCCCAACGACGCCACCGTCGAGGATTGCAAGAACGCCTACATGCTGTCCTGGAAGCTGGCGCTCAAGGCGAACGCCCTCTACCGCGACGGCTCCAAGCTCTCGCAGCCGCTGAACTCCGCCCTCATCGCCGACGAGGAGGAGGATTCGGAGGACGCCGTGGAAGCGTTGGCCGCCATGCCGGCCGCCGCGAAGGCCGCGCACGTGTCGGAGAAGATCATCGAAAAGGTAATCGAGCGCGTAGTCGCCATCCGTGACCGTGAGCGGATGCCCGGGCGCCGCAAGGGCTACACCCAGAAGGCCGTCGTCGGCGGCCACAAGGTGTACCTGCGCACGGGCGAGTACGAGGACGGGCGCCTCGGCGAGATCTTCATCGACATGCACAAGGAAGGCGCCGCCTTCCGGGCCATGATGAACAACTTCGCTATCGCGATCTCGCTCGGCCTGCAATACGGCGTGCCGCTGGAGGAATATGTCGACGCGTTTACCTTCACGCGCTTCGAGCCCGCAGGCTTCGTCCAGGACAATCCGTCGATCAAGAACGCCACGTCGATCCTCGACTACGTGTTCCGCGAGCTCGCCATCTCCTATCTCGGCCGCTACGACCTTGCTCACGTGGATCCGAACGAGATCGGCTTCGATCAGATCGGCAAGGGCCGAGGGGACGGACAGGCTCCAGACGCATTCAAGGTGGTCTCCCCAATCTCCCGCGGCTTTGTCCGCGGCCAGGAAACCCGCCTGGTTGCCTCCGCTCCTGTTGCGGCCTTCAACGGAAACGCAGCTCTTGCGCTCGATCCTGTCGAAGCTCTCGACTTCCAGCCGGCAGACGTGCGGCTAGCTCAGGAAGTTCGTTCGGAGGCATCTATTGCGATAAGCAAGGGATTCGCCGGCGAAGCGTGCAGTAGCTGCTTCAACTTCTCTCTCGTCAGAACCGGCAAATGTTTGACTTGCACCAACTGCGGGACAAGCGCCGGCGGATGCAGCTAGCTGATCCTCTGACTAGTCAAAGTAGGCCGCCCAAACGGGCGGCCTACTTTGTGAAGGTGCTAACAAACCCTCAATTTTCGTTCAGTGAAGGCCACTATTAAGGTTTGTCACTTTTTAAATCTGGAAGCTCAAGCCAGTAGGTTTTTTTAGGAACAATCCCAATGAAGTCGTTAATCAATGTTGCAGTGGCATTGCTCATCCTCCCTACCGCAACTTGGAGCCAAACAACGCCAACCTCTCCGGGGGGCGCTACTCCAGGATCGGCCGGCGTGTCAGCCAGCGGGGTCAAATCCCAAGCTCCCAGGGGAGCCGCCACAAATGTTGCCCCGACGGCCTCGACGCCAACTAACAATCAGCCGACCGTAGCCGTTCGAGAAGACATCGAGCCGATCTTAAGGCGCCTGGGAGTTGCTTCGATTGACGCGAGGCCCGTCCTGTCTGGCGGCATGCTATGTGATCGAGATCTAGCTTGGAATACGAAGGGCTATGCCTCTAATCGTGAATGTCAGGCAGACTCGCAAAAGTATAGAGAGCGTGCACTCCTGCCAGAAATTGAGAAAGCAAAGGCAAGAGCAGAGAAGGTTGCCGCAGAACTGAGAGCCAAGAAAGATATCGAAACCCTGGACTTGGCCGGATTCGTCATGAAGGAAGAGGACATTACTGAGTTCGCTGGTCCGATACAGCCCTTCTCCTTTATCAGCAATCATCCTGTTCGCATGCGTTACAGCCAGATGCACGATAACGTCGTGGGGCCTATCATGGCTCCCTTTGTTAAACAGGTTAAGCAGAGGATTAGCCAGGAGTACGATCATGCTCCTCTTTCTGACGATGGCCTGGGTGCCCCGTCAGCGTTGTGCGAGCCATTTCAGGTCAAAGCCTGCATGTCAGGGTTCGTTGAATGCAAGAAGCGTCCTTTGGACAATCTGACGATGAGCGTTCGCAAGGAACTCGCGGACCATTGCAGCTTCAAACAGAGGGACATCCCTACTCGCAGATGCGTGGCAGCGGCCCCCGTGTCCGATCCTGACGGCGTATTCAAGGGGCAGCGATTTGCCGTAGTCGGGAGCAATGACAAGCTCGTCAATGTCGATTTCCCCACGCTCGTTTGCAGCGCCGCGAAAGAGGGCGTTCAGGTCCGTCTCCGCTCGAAAGGGCTGTTCTTCAAATCACAACAGCTCGAGTTCGGTACCATCGGAGACGACGATGTCGCCGCGACGGCTAAACTAGCGGAGCAAAAGCAGGATGACGGATCCGAAGTACACGTCATTCAATCGATTGACGAGGTCAAGGGATTCAGCGATCCGAGCCAGCTAATCGGATGCCTCATGACCAGTGCAAATGGCACAGTTGAGTCCTCTGTGTTGGATATCGTCATCGGAACCGTAGCCTATACGCTCGGCGCCGAGGATTTCGGGTCTGACCGCATCGGTAGCGCTTTCGGAACGGCTGTTTCGGTCGACAAGTGCAGACAGAACATCGCCAAACTCCTGAACTGACCGCTGTCACCTTTAACCCTCCTACTTCCGACAGGTAGATCGGGCAGGACTAAATGCGAGCAATAGCCATCCTCATCGGATTTCTGGCCGGGCCGGCACTCATCCTCGTTCTCGCCAAGCAAATAGGTGGAGAAAAGCTTGTTTACCGGGTCTGGCGTTGGGGTTTCCGATGGATCTTCGGATTAATCCTGGCTGCGCCTGCTCTTGCTCTGATCTATGTCGCGCTGTTTGAAGGCGTAGAAGGGGACGACGGGCCTGCATTCTTCGCTGGAATCGCTGGCGTAGTTGCCATCGCTGTGTCGGGTGCCATCACATTCGCGACCTATAAGGTGCTCACCCTTGAACGGGAGGCGTAACGTTCGATACCGTCGTTTAGGCAGTACGGCACCGACACGATAACCCTAATCTAAACAGTACAGGTGACGTATAGCTGCCATACTTGACGCAGAACCTGCGCTCTGCCCTAGTCCTACCATCGTTCACCAGAAGATTTGCCAATGAGCCAGTCGTCAGAATGGACCCTCTTCATCGCCCGACCCGGTAATAACCGGCGGCACCTCCTTAGAGACCCTCAGGGGGAACCTCGGATTATCTTTGATGATGATGATGGTATGCGGATCAACGATCGTCTCGCCAGGTACATCCTTGATAACATGAATGCGGGATTGAGCCCGACGGATCCAAACCCGGATGAGGGCTGGTTCGTCGACGGCCCGGGCGAGGGCAATCCTGACCCGGCGGTCCTGATTTGTGACCCGGACTTCGAGACGCGGATCGAGATCATCGAGACGGGGAACCACGAGGAAGATAAAGCCCTGGGCCACAGGGTTGTCGCTCTGATCAACACCTATTTCCTCAAGAACGAGAGTTCTTTGGGCCCGTCCTCTTCAAAGCCGGAAATGCGGGAAGCCGGACCGCGGCGCTAAAGGATTCGGAATCTAGCCGCAGCTCGGAGCAATCACGACTGCCCTGGCTATCCAAACATCGTCGCCGAAATGCTATAAGCGGGTGGATGCCGCTTCTCGCTTACACCCAGTCGGGACAGCCCCTTGTTGCCCCATTTTTGTCAGATGACGAATGGGAACGGCTGAAGTCGTCTGCTGCCCGTGACGCCTGGATGCCTTACGGTAAGGGGAGGGCGATCCCCAAGGAGTCCATACTCGGAACCCGCTTCTTTGCTCATCCGCCGGGGCACGCAG
Organism: Microvirga tunisiensis; assembly: GCF_009296175.1. Taxonomy (GTDB): domain Bacteria; phylum Pseudomonadota; class Alphaproteobacteria; order Rhizobiales; family Beijerinckiaceae; genus Microvirga; species Microvirga tunisiensis. Next base: position 101,259 of record NZ_VOSK01000003.1, read on the forward strand.
GTGAGGGCGCAAAGGAAACGGACATCCACCTTTACCTCAAGGCACAATGTCTGCTCGGCACCCGGGTCGCCGGCTGGGAGGCACTCCCGGAACAATCGGGCATCACACCGGAGGGGGAAGATTGGCGGGCCGATGTCCTTTGCCGACGACCCGGGATGGATTGGAGCGTCGCCTTCGAGGCGCAGGTCCAACTGCAGGCCGAGGAAACATATCGTCGGCGACAGGCCCGCTACGCCGCCTCCGGCATCCGCACCCTCTGGCTTGTCGGCCATGAGCACAGCCTTCTGAACCGGTACTGGCTTGAGCCTGATCAAGGACTCCCTGCCTTCAAGACCCACATCTGGAAAGACGAGCGCGGCCGCCCAGGCGCTCACGTCCTCCTTGACGGACAATCGTTACCTATCGCCGAGTTCGTCTCCGGAGCTCTCTCCAGGCAGCTCCATTGGGTCGGGGACGGTCGCCATGGAGTCCTTCAGCTTGTCCTCAGGGAAGATCAATGCTGGCACAGGACCTGCCGGCGAAAGGTCCGTTTGACCATCAGGATCCAGACCACTCGCGGAACGCCGATTGATCTCTCCGCGGCCTGTGATTTCGCCGGCTATCGCGAAGCCTATACCAAGGCCCAGGCTGCTCTTCCCGACCTTGCCGATCACCCTCAGCCCTTCCGGAAAGGTCTGATGTCGCGTTGCCCTTATTGCCGGCGAGATATTCGCTACCAAGCTCAGGAATGGGCCTCTCCGACACTCACCGTCGTTCCGATCGGCATCGCGATACCGAACCATGGAATTCATCTTGGGATCACCCCACATGCACAGTGGCACTGGGGTTCCCAGACGCACTGGGCGAACTGGGCTCCCTTTGGCGAGATTGGGCCTATCTCCGATCAGGAGATGAGTACCCGTACGGCTCTCCGAACTCACTCCAGAAGTCCCCGGACGCTCTAATCGAAGGGTCTAAGGCACGAGCAAGATCATGTTGGATACCGACCAACATCAATCCAGCGCCGGCACGACCGGAGCCCCTGCCGAGCAACCACGCCCGGCCGAGCGGCAGCGCCGTATCGTCCATGTGGATCTCGATGCTTTCTACGCATCCGTGGAGCAGCGGGATAATGCCGATCTGCGCGGCAAGCCTGTCGCGGTTGGGGGCTCCCGTGAACGGGGTGTCGTTGCAGCAGCAAGCTACGAGGCTCGACGCTTTGGCGTCCATTCCGCCATGCCCTCAATCACGGCACGCCGCAAATGCCCTGAGCTCGTCTTCGTGAAGCCGCGGTTTGACGTGTACCGGGCGGTGTCGCAGCAAATCAGAGAGATCTTCTTCGAGTACACTCCACTGGTTGAACCTCTCTCATTAGATGAGGCCTACCTGGATGTGACTGACAACCTGAAGGGGATTCCTTACGGCACCCAAGTTGCAAAGGAGATTAGAGCCAGGATCTGGGAGGAGACCCATCTCACAGCTTCGGCCGGGATCAGTTTTGGGAAGTTCCTCGCCAAAATGGCGTCTGATCAGAACAAGCCGAATGGTCAGTTCGTAATCACTCCCGAAACAGCTCCAGCCTTCCTCGAAGCTCTACCCATCGGGAAGTTTCATGGCATTGGTCCGGCCACTGCAAGGAAGATGACCGAGCTCGGGATCCTCACAGGCCGTGACTTAAAGGCTCAATCCCTCGAGTTCCTACAGGACCGGTTTGGCAAAGCGGGCACACATTATTACTGGATCGTTCGAGCCGTTGATAATCGTCCGGTTCAGCCCGATCGCATCAGAAAATCCATCGGAGCTGAGAACACCTTTGATAGGGACTTGGCCGGTTTCGAGGAGATGAAAGCAGCCCTTCAGCCGATTATCAGCAAGGTCTGGGCCTACTGCGTCAAGACAGGTGTACGTGGGCGCACGGTGACGCTCAAAGTGAAGTTTTCAGATTTCCAGCAGATCACCCGCAGCCGCACGCTCGCGGGAAATATCGAGAGTGAACCCGATCTCGACCATGCTGCCGTCAGTCTCCTCTCCATGCTGTTTCCGATGGACAAAACGGTTCGCCTCCTCGGCATTTCCCTTTCCACCCTGAACACGGATGATGATGATCCCGGAACTCCGCAACTTTCGCTGGAATTTTAAATCGCCGCTCAGTTTTCGATTCAGCACTCAATTCTATCCGATCGGGCACCATACGATTCCGTGATTGATCATTATCCTCCGCAATTACCGTTCCAGGGGGCGAGGTTTAAACAGAAACGTGACGCGGTTCCCGTGAGAACTTTAGCTTCGAATGCTTGGACGCCCGCTTGAATTCTACTTCTGATACGCTTGATAACCGAGGGCTCCGAGGTGAGATTTTCAACCCGTCTTCGTAATTAAGCCTCCGTTAACCATACTAAAGCAACGATGCATTGCCTGATCGATCTGGGACAACGGGCGGGTCTCTCCACGTAAACAAGCCGGGCGAGCATATGCACCTGGTTTGTTTCCGTAAGTGTTCCAGCTCAGTCACGATCACATAATCAAAATCGCTTTGCTCAGTATGGGGGTACTGTCATGAATGTCCTGGTTTTTGCTTCCCGTAAGGGTGGTTCTGGAAAGAGCACCCTTGCCGCGCATTTGGGGAGTTATATGGCCGAGCATTCTCGGCCGACGCTCCTGATTGACGCAGACCCACAGGGATCTCTGGCCCTTTGGCACCAGGTTCGGGGCGCACAGGACCTTCCGCTCCATGTTGGCACCAAGCATCTGGCAGCCACCTTGGCGAAGGCGCGGCGAGCTGGGGCTGAATGGGTGCTGATCGACACGCCGCCCAACGCCGAAGCCCCAGTGGCCGAGGCGATCTGGCACGCAGATCTGGTCGTGATCCCCATGCGTCCGGGGCTGTTCGATGTCGACGCCGTTCAGGCCACGATTCAAATGTGCCGTGACCTGAAGAAGCCTTATGCGGTGGTGATCAACGCCGCGCCCGCCAAGAGTGGCTCGGATGACCCGATTGTTGCGGATGCACGAAGCGCGATGCAGGCGCTCGACGTTCCGACATGGGCCGGTCAGATCACACATAACCCCGAACTGTCCCTCTCCCTGGCTCATGGTGCCGGCGTTAACGAGTTAAACTCCAGGTCGTCCGGTTCAGAGGAGATCGGCAACCTTTGGCGAGCGCTCACAAGGAGCTTTGAGGCCATTGAAGCTATGATGGACAAACACGCTCAATCGGCCTGACAGCGGCCCAAGCCAGCTATAATCGATGAGCGACGGAACCATCACAGTTCGTCCACATGCATGCCCACAGCCGTCCAGAGATCACAGAATCTGTGTCACGCAAACCGATGGCAAGGCTTCGATGTGAGGCCATTGCCAAACCACAGTCCTGATTAAGACCTTGTTAACCATACTCGGGCAAATTCAGATTGCCTGATCGATCTGGGACAACGAGCAGGTCTCCCTACTAATGCGAACGGGGCGCAGGCATGCGCCTCGCTTGTTTTCGGTAGGTGTTCCTGTGCAGTAACGGTCCCCTAACCACAATCACAAACGAAATTGATCCAACCCGAAGGCGGCGGCGTTCACCGTGTGCTTGAGCGGGGAGTATTGCCCATGACCATTCTCGATCCGATCACTGGAAACCGCGTTACGATCAACACATCGAGCCGGCCCGGCCGCTGAAGTGTTGCCCGACTGCCTTGCGTACCACGGGAACAAAACCTTAGCCGTTGTGTTGTGGAGCGGGAGCAGCAGGAAACGGTTTCAACGATGGCGTTCATTGGCAAGATAACTCTCATCAAAGAGGCTCAAGCCGCTCGCGTGAGAGCGCATATCCGCTCCATGCTGTCACGGCGCGAAGCTCGCCTCTTGGGGCTACTCCAGAAAGCCGCATAACTCACGCCGGGGGATTGAAAGACGCTTTACGGAACCTGAGGGGTTGCATCCTAGGATAGGCCTAGACGGTCGTCGGCGGGAAGGCTACCGTCGACAGATGCTCGAAGCCTCGGACACCCTCGCTGGAGCGGTCGGAAAGCTCGCTGCCGGCAATGTAGGCGCTGCCTGTGTTCTGGGACGGATCGTACAGGATCCGTTCGCCGGCTTCATAATCCTCATGGACCTTGAGAGCACTAATCTGCGGGGCGAAGAAATCTGGCTGCTATACCGCGATGTGCATCACATGGATTTGGACGGCTTCATCCAAAATGTGAAGGCTCGAGCAGGCTGCCTCAGCCGCCTCAGGATTTGATCCAAACCTTGACTTTCGCGGCTCGAATTTCCGGTAAGCCGTTTATGAAATGCTTGATAGCGACTTGGCCATCTGCACGCAGTTTTCAGCCACGCCGGTCAACTCTGTTGGATCCCAACTACTCCGCGACCACCCTGTTTTCTCGTAATACCCTACTGCATCGGCTGCCGCATTCACGCGCAACTCGGTAATCCCAAGGCGCAACGCCTCCAGATCAATGAGATCACTCATGATCCGGCCATGCCCTTGCCGCTGCCGCTCTGATCTGATGGCAACCAATCGTACCACCCCAAGAGAACCGCGCTTATCAAGCCGCACAACCCCAATGGGCTCTGCGTCGAGGAGCAGGAGATAGGGCGCGTTGCCCTCCGCACGATCATCCGGATGGTTCTCATTGTATTCAAACCTATGTCGATGGGGAGGAAACAGAACGGCACGTCTGATTGCGTGGAGTTGTCTCCAATCTTCTGCTGCCTCCACCCTCTTCAGCTCGTACATGTGCCTTCCCTACCGTTGTCTGCCTCAATTGAGAGGTATGTACGCTCTCAGACAAGCACCAATTGCCGAAAACCGCCTTTATGGAATGCACATTTAGGATGTAGCTTGAAGGCTGGTATTCCTATCTACAGCACCCGGGCGAATGCCATGAACCTGAAGACCATCGCCAAAGGGCTGGCAGTCCTCAATATTGCGGCCTTCGTCTCGACGGCTGTTGCGGCTTGGCTCTTCGATAAGAGATCTGCCACCGATCTCCTCGACACCGCCACCTATGTGGGGCTTGGGATAGGAGCCTTGGGGGCAATCATGTTCGCCGGCTCCAGCACGGGCGGATCTGAAGGAATGGCTGCCAGTGCAGCGGATCAGCCTAGCAGGATCATGGATGCACTCTGGATAGATAGAAATGCTGGCATTTCGGCCGGAGCCCTGTTCGTCCTCGGCGGGGTCACCTGGCTCGGGATTTCATGGCTTGTGGCCGCGCTGATCGAATAAATCCGAGCTCCAAATTCCGATAAGCCCCTTTACGGAATGAGGGTCGAGGATGAAGTGCGCTTGGTTCGATAGCGCATCACCCACCAACTGCCGATCAGCGCAGGGAGCAAAGTGGCGGACATTACGAGTGCCCGGCGGACAGGCGTGTAAGCGTCGGGACCATCGAGCGAGAGTGGATATCCGAGGAGCGCGTCCTGTCCGTAGATGACCAACCCACAGACGGGCACAAGTAGAGGCACCGTCCAAATTGGGGCCTGCCCGAGGCGACGCACGATAGCCGCCGTGACCGCAGCAGCCATGACCAAGGCGCCAGACAGATGCACCAGCGTGATCACCAGCCCCCCGAAAATCCCAATAACCGGTATGAGCATGAGGGCATGAGTTTGGGACCGGTTTGGGTTCTGCTGCGCAAAATCGATCCAGAAGACATCCCAGCTCGCACGAGCCATCACGGTCAGGATGACAAAACCAAGTCCGCTCCAGAGGATGGTCCAAAAGGCTCGTGTCGGAGAGCTGATCATCGGCGGGTTGAACCTATGGATGGGAGGCGGCATAGCTCCTTTTAGACCGCAGGATGTGCTGCGCAATTGCGCGTAAGGCCGTTTACGGAACCTGAGTTGCCAATCCAGGGTCAGTTCCAAGCAAGCTACCTGTCGTTGAATGAGCGGATACGTTCCCGCTCTATAACTGAGGGCAGCCATGGAAATTCGCGCAACACGATCTCCCATCATCACCATGCGCCCGAAGGCAGAGAATTCAGTCTCTGCGAACCTTGCCACGTCACAAGAAACGACGTCGAAGGAGATCAAGGCAGGAGGCTATACTTCAGGTAGCGGAGCGCCAAAGCTTGGCCCCTTCAAATCAATCCTGATGTCTGATCGGGCCCCAGATGATCCTGTTCTGCTGAAATGGCAGGCCGAACCTGTTGCCAAGATCTTCGACGAGTTCCGACTTCTTGAGGCGGATCATAGATATTATCAGGGCTACCAAGATGCTCTTGACTGGAATACAGCCGATTTCAAGGAGCTCACGGCAATCCCATCCCAGGAGCGAACGGCCGAGCAGAAGGACATGATCCAGGCCGACCTGGAACGGATGACCTATGCCATGCAGGTGCTCAAAGGCGGTGAGTCCATGAAGGCTATCAAGGCTCGCCTTGATGAACTGTCGCAGCAGTTCGAGGCTCTGCGCGGGACTGAGGCGTTTGTCGCGTGGGAGAAGGTTTACAATGCGGACGGAGCGCTTGCTGCCCCAGGTGCGCCTCTTGCCGTCAGGGAGAACCCAACTTTGCCCTTTGATGTCCCTGACACAGCATCAGGTACTGAGGCTGATGCTGTTAAAGGAGAACTCGAAAAGCTGGGACTGATGGCCCTAGTCGAGAAGATCAAGAACACTGCCGAACAAGGCGCAGCGACGGGCATCATGGCAGGCTGAGCATTGGCAGCGCAGCCTGTGGGACAACGGCGAATTTCCGATAAGCCTTTATGGAACCGGATAGTATGTCTTTTTAAACTATTCGGAAGATGAATTTCCGACCGACGGCCCGGGCTCAGTAAATTGCCAGTCTAACTGGCCTTCCAAAGAGCCTCAGTTGGGCAACAATTACTTAGATATTCCTGATCGGATTAGGGAGTGATTTTGTCGGGTTTGAGTTTCCAAATGTAGATGGCATGCAGCCCCTCGCCCGGTTTGCAACCAACTGCAAAGACGCCGCGCCGAAGCGTCCCATCGCTAGCAGGGCTCGGGATCATGGCCTTGCTTGAGACGGCGAACTGCGGTCGCAGGATGCCAGTGGGATTGTCCAGAACGACCGGGTCTTTGGTGATGTCAGGATTGAGAGGCCGGAACCGGGCAAAGGCGGTCTCAAAGATCGTGGCGTAGGCTGCGCAGTGCTCGTCCGGAACCCTAAAGAGATTTTGAATAAGGACCGTATCATCCTCATCCAGCAGGGTCAGTGTCTTGCTCAGAGCGCAGGTGCTGTAGAGCTGCCGAGCTCCAGCCAAGTCCCCTGCGGCTGAGAAGGACTCGAAACGACGATAATCATCGGCTGAGCACGGCGGAGCGTGAACTGTGACCACCTGAGGGAGCCGCTCACCCGCGATTGCGGCAAACAGGATCTCATACAAGAAGCCCGAAAATCTCCCGCCGATCTGGGCTCCGCGACTTGTTTTGGCGGCGGCCGGGCTTGCGGCCAGGACACAGGTGATAGCCAGTACAATTAGCGTTCTAAGGGCGGAGCGCAGTACCTGCATGCGATTGGTCGCCTTCCTATCCAAATCGCGGCTCAAGATTGCACGCAGGGCCATTTGTCCCCTAGGACGATGTGTAAGAGCCCACCCGCTTCAAGATATTGGAAGTGGGTATAGTTCTCCATGAACGCATAGTAGGCGTCTGCAACTTGCTCAGGCCCTGTCGTCTCCGGAAGGCAATAGGGCAGGCGAGTGTTCGAATATTCAGCCTGGACCTTTGCCCCTCGAAGGAATCCATCGATAAAGCGCACACAAACCGGCCGGTTCGGGGAGCCTTTTGAGCAAGGCTCCAGGTAGTTGTAGGCCCACTTCATCTCAGCACCCGTCGCCCCTGCTTCTTGGGGTAAACCGAAGCATGCCATCAGGCCGGCCAAGCCAACCGAGGCCACCGCTGATTTGATCTGTCTGGATACGGGGTTTGAGCCCATTGCCCCTCGCGCTATTCGTCGACTTTTACGGCGCTGCTTCCTATAGCGGCGCTTATGAAGCGTGCCATTTCATTTTTCACTTCGTTAGGCTTGGCCCTCCTCCTCAGTCTCCCCGTTGTCATGGTAGCGGCCGCCATCAGCTTCTTCATGCTGCCCCTCTCAGCCGTGGAAGCACAAACCGAGGTCGGGGCGCGTCGTGAGACTGGAGTCTGGCTCCTCCTCTGGATGAGCAGCCTTTTCATCGTCAGCGGGATCTGGCTGACCTGCTTTATGGCTGATGCGCCTGGTAAGGCTTACCGGCTCATCCACCATGCCGTCTGGGGGCTTTCCCTTTTCCTGATCCTCCTCGCGGTGGCATTCGGGCGGGATCTTGGAGGCTTTGCCACCCTGCTGCTTGGAATATAGAATTTCGCGGAACGGGCCTTATGGAACGCAATTGGATGGGACAGTCCGACCTGCAGGTGCAGGGATCTCAATCCTGCTCAGGATATCGGAGAGATTGTCTGGCCAGACCGTCTCAGACGTTTGAGCTAATTCCGCCATTGACCACCAGCGATGGTCTGCCATGACCTCATGCTCTTCGGGTGTCCATCCGTCCCGCGACAGGTCCGTATGCTCGGCCTGAACAACAAAGAAACGTTCTTCCGCCATCACATGCTCGCCGTCTGGGAGCTGTAGGACGAACTCTCGGCTCCCCACTTCAGGTGCTATCGTGTCGACGTGGAGGCCGGTCTCTTCTCTGAGCTCCCGGATGGCCGCCTGTTCAAACGTTTCCCCCTCTTCGAGGCCGCCTCCCGGTGTGGCCCAGTAAGTTTGACCCGCAAGGGCTCCTCGCTGGAAGGAGAAGCGAAACAACAGCACTCTTCCGTCCGGATCGAGGACGAGCAGTCGGGCTGAGGGACGTCGGCGCATAGGATGTTCCTCAAAGATAAAAAGCGGCGCGCTATGCGGTGAGGCTAAATTTGAACGACCTGGTATTGACCCACTATGACATCCGGCGCCTCCTCATGGCCAGGAGTTCGACCTCAAGATCGATCTTGCGGTCCTTGATCATCCGAACCACCGCGCGGAAATACCCACCCGGGTTTCGGATTCTGTTTTCTCCGGATGCGACGTCGTCCTCGTAACGCTGCACAACGAGCAACACGGCAACCGCCGCCTTGACGGCCCCCAGCTCATCGACGGCCTCACGCCAGGCGCTCTCGTGAGCGCCCAACGATGCCCGCAGGAACCGCCCGGCCGCCACGATATCTGCCACATCGCGGATCGGTTGTCCGTACTCGCTAACGGCAGGGCAGGCCTCAAGGATCAATTCCGGTGATAGGTGCTCTGGGGTTTGTTCGGTTGAACGAACCGCCTCAGCTTTCTTCGGAAAGCCTTTGTTACAAGATTCGCTAGGAGATCCGTTGTTTGCTTCTATGTGGCGGAATCCGATTCCGCCTTTCCCGGAGTCATAGAACGTTTGTTCTGTACTAATCCGCAATGCTTGCCACGCGTTTAGAACCCCTGCTGGGATCGCCCCCGAGGACCTCCGCGGCGTCTCTGCCATCAGATTGCGATACTGCTCCTCGAGGTCGGTGCGATCGACCTCCGGATAATGCTCCGCAAGGGACGCCAGAGCCTCCTCGCTCGCTCGCCGGCAGATGGTCACCTCGTCGAATTCACGCTTCCGGACCTCCCGCAGCTGCTTCTGCTCAATGAGAAGGTCCTGCCATTCACCCCGACGGGCGTAGATCGGCGTCAGATCGAACCCGAACGCATCAATAATCTCCCCTGCCAGATCCTTCACGGCATACCGCTTCCCGTTTGGAGAATCCTTCGCGATGATCAGTCCCATCTCGATGAGGGCCTTCAACGCGAACCGGATCGTGCGCTCGTTGAGCCCAGTCCGGCTGACCAGGTAATCGTTCGACGGCCAGACCAGAAGCCTTTCCCAATCCTGCTCGCCCCAGCAGGCGACGAGTTCCGAAAGCACCAGTCGCAGGGCAGGGCGCAGTTGGAGCGCCTTCTCCGCCTCCCGGCCGGCAGCCGAGAGTTCCTTACGAGTCACGCTACGGCCGTTTTCGAGCGCGAGTTTCCTCGCGGCCAGAGCGGCATGGCTGAGCCGCCGGCCTCCTGTCGATGCCACCTGCATCGCACCCTCCATGTCAGGGCAAAGCGGGAGCGTTCACCGAATCCGATGCTATTGACGTCAGACTGTCCGGATGGCATAAGGTTGTTGCTAGACAAATCCTTATTGCCGCTCCGGCGGTGATCCCAAAGGCCCTCGAAGTTTCCAGCTTCGTGGGCCTTTTGCTTTGCCGGGTTACGTCACTGTCTTCGCCTCCTTGCGAATGAAGACCGTCTCCAGCGCGTGGGAGATCGCAACCTGCTTGGACGGGAAAACCCCGCTCCTCACAGCCTGATCGAGTGCCTCACTGATCGGCTCCGACAGCCAGACGTTCGTCTGCCGCTCGCCGCGGCTTTTGCGGCCCTCACGGAAGCGCTGAACGCGTTGGCGGGCAGAGTGATTAGCCATGACACACCCACGATGCTAGTTACGCGCCACCAGCGTTGCCCGATTCTCGGAGGGGAGTGGAGTCGAGGAGCAAGCAGAAACACTGAATCATCAAAGAAGGCTTTGGAAAACTTCGTATAATTCCTGTTGCTTTCTAGAAAGGCGGAGTCAAAGCGAAGCGCGGCGATTCGTTCCGAGCTAATAAACCGGTCCACAGGATAAGAAGAACCGAAATATTCGCCGATTCGTTTACATCCAACAGGAGAGCAGGTCCGGCCCAACGACTCTGCTCTGCAGGGAAGCCTCTTTATGTCGAGCAATCTTATTGAAGCCTAGAAGCGTGATCTCGCCTACACGCTGGAACGGGCCCGCGAGATGGATCCTCCAGTATCCCGAGAGGTCGCCGACACCAGGAGCTTTTCGCAAAAATCTCGACAGCTCTCGTTGTGATCAAGATGGATACGGACAGTTCTGCAGAGGAACTTCGCCAGTTCGCCGCCGAAGTCCTTGAAGCTACCCGGCTGAAGTTTTAATAATCCGAACCCGCCTCCTAAGCCGTCCAGCGTCGAGATCCTTATGACGACCCAGCCCTACCGAGATACGACGGCCGTCTCTGAGTTGACAGGCGAGCCGGTCAGCACCTGGTCGGAGGAATGGCGGCACGAATGCGAGGCGAGGGCGGTCCTTGCCATGGCGCCGGCCGACCGTGAGACGTTTTTCAACGGCCATAAAGAGGACAAGAGCCAGCGCGGGATCGTCGCTGTCCGAGGTGAGGCCGCAGCGGATGCACTCTGGCAAACCGTCAGACGCTTGCACGAAGTCCGAGCCGCCAAGAAACAATCTACGGTTGGGCCGGAACTTTGAAGTATCGCCGAATCCCGCGTTTATAACCGCCTTACAGTTGAATATTCGGCCGGCAGCCCTGCAATTTTGCCGCCAGGGGAGGGCATGGCGTCTGATCTCATCGACCACTATATCGGCCTTGCCAATCCTTAAGGCCGGTTCCGGATGACCAATAGACGACGCAACGAGGGGCGAGCCTGTGATGCGGTGCTGCAGCATCTGGAACAGCGCACAGGTCGCACGCGCCGAGATCTCCGCATCCCCGAACGCATGCCGGACATGCCGCCTGTGGAGCTCCTCGTTACCCTCGGCGAGCAGCCTTACGCTCTCGAGCATACCCTGATCCAGCCATTCCGCGAACAGATCGAGTGGGACAGGTACTTCACATCCCTGACAACTCCCGTCCAGCAGGCGGTCGAGGGCCATCTGCCAGGCCGCGGGACATTCACGCTCCTGCTCCCGACTAATGTAAGGCTGCCGGATCCGCGCGCGCTCACGTCAGCGCAACAGGCCGTCACGGACTGGATATTGGAGAAGGCCCGGGAACTTGCCGAACAAGCGCCTCCAAATACCGAGCGAAACTACCTACCGCGGGGACATAGCCAGGAGATTCAGGAAACTCTTACGGGGATCCCGTTTCCTCTGAAGTTGGTCCATCACATTCACTGGGCCAGGTCTCCCCGCCATGACGGGCGCTTTTTCATCACTCGATATGTCCCGGAGGAGCTCGAAAGTCTCCGGCTGTCCAACTTGCGGATCTCCCTTTTCGGCAATGGGAGGAATACCGGAAAATGCCCGAAGTTGCTCCAGTGCAAAGAGCGCTTCGGAGCGATGACTGTGCTTGTCCTCGAAACCGACGACTTCGTCCTATCCAACCACGTTGTAATCAGGGAGGCTCTTCAGAACCTTCTGGTTGGTCGCGTCGATGCCCCGGATTTGGTCTTCCTCATCGATACAACGGGCGCCCCTTGGACTCTTTGGCATCTCATGAGCCAGGACAATCCGGATCCCGATGACCAGCATTACGATTTCCCGGTTGATCAACTCCAAGACCTTATGGACAGGTCACACGACAACTCGCCGGCGACCTAGACCGGCGGCCGAAATTTGCAGCACTGGCTGGGCTAGAAGATCTGCTCAGGGCTCGCCACGGAGTTCGCCAGTTACCGACCGTGTTCCCAGTCGGAGATGCGCCGTGCCTGTCCAGATGCCCGCGAGGGCTACATTGCATGGACTTCGGCTCGAAATGGGCGAGCAGAGCGATTGATCGCCTTAGCCCGCCCGAGTATTTGCTATGAGGCAGCCGAGAGCTTCTGCAGGTTTTCTTGCGGAATGGAGTGAAGGTAATTCCATATAGCTTGGTTGTAAGCCTTCGGCGCGTCAGTGAGCTGTTTGAGTGCTTTTGAAAAGCCGACCGCCGAAACTGCTCCAAACACGATACCAACAAAGATCCAGGTGCCTAAGAAACTACCGCTAGGCGATAGTACACCAGCAACAATGGCACTGATAATTGCGCCGAAAATTATGTACATCACCACGCCGGCCTGACCACTCATCATCGATGCACGAACAAGTGTGAAGCCGATTCTCTCCAGGGCGTTCTGCCCACGCGCTTTAACAATTTCGCCTGTTGCTCCAAACCCGTAGACCTCATTCGTGGTCACGTTGAGCACACCAGCCCAATGCCAGAGCTTTGCAACCCGGTTTTCGCCGGCGACCATTATCAAGCGGTCTCCGGGGCTAACATGAACGTCGCCGGGGAGATCAACACCTGATTGCGTTCCGTTGTCCCATTTGATGCGAACTCGAAGGTGCTGCGTCGTGGAGGTCTCAAAACTAGGAGCTTGGATGTATCCGCCATAGGTAGGATGAATCCACCCCCCGCCGCCTTCGAGTCGAGCGTGTGACGAACTCCAATTCTGGATATCAATCGCGGTCCCGCTCAGGAAACTAAAATCTACAGTCTGACCAAAGATCTTGCAGGTATTATCGGTAGACAAAATTGGCTCCATATCATCGAGGGGCTGACTTTTCCTATTTTGAATACCTAATAGGTTGCTCAGTGAACAGCAGTGAGCACCATCAGACAGGCTAAATTTTTCAGGTGGTTAACTGAGAAATCTCGTTGTCAGAAAATGCTGCGAACGGGATATCCCCTCATTGCACTCTGTATCTAATCCCTTTCTTAGGACCGTCAGACAGACCTCAAGAGAGGGGAGAACAAACGGTTACCTGTAGGCCACGCTATAATATTCGCATAAGCAAACTTTTGACAAGAAGTTCGTAACCGCTGGTGTGCGAGGATCCTTCCGCTCAGGAGAATCCCATGCGCTCCAATCGACGGCTTGCTCAGTTATGGCTTGATGCCCTGTCCACAGAACTCGGGGCCTCGGCCGGTACCATCGACACCTACACCGACGATCTGAACTGCTATCTCGCCTGGCTCGAGGAGAACAGCCTTGGATTGGATTCTATTGGCCTCGAACAGATGCGCGACTACATCGCCGAGCTCGATCGGCGCGGCTATGCCGGGTCGACCATTGCCCGAAGGATCACTGTGGCGCGCGGCTTGCACAAGTTCCTGATTGCGGAGGAACTCGGCTCCCACGATCCCACATCCAATCTCTCGTCAATGCGCCGAGCCCGAAAGCTTCCCTTTGTACTGTCGATTGCCGAGACGGAGGCGCTCCTGGAGACGGCCCACAGGCTTGCGGCCGATCCCTCGGTAGGCATTTACCGTCAGGCCGGCTATGCCCGTCGGGCAGCCCTATTCGAGACGCTCTACGCCTCGGGCATGCGCATCAGTGAGGCTCTTTCACTTCCGTCAGACGCTGCCAGGCCGGGAACCCGAATGATGATGGTCCGTGGCAAGGGCGACAAGCATCGGCTCGTACCTCTCCATGACAGAGCCATTGCAGCCATTGCTGACTGGCAAAAGCTAGCCTCTCAATATTCAGGTGGGGAACCGACGCAGTGGTTATTTCATTCCGTCCGCAACAGCACGAAGGCTTTGACGCGACAGGCTGCTCTCCTTGAGATTAAGGAAGCGGCAGTGGCGGCCGGGATTTCCAGTCCTGATCGGGTATCGCCTCACGTCCTACGTCACGCCTTTGCGACCCATATGCATTCTGGAGGCACAGACCTCAGGGTCCTGCAGGAACTGCTCGGGCATGCAGGCATCGAGACCACCCAAATTTACACCCATCTGGACCGGTCCCGGCTGACCCAGATGGTGCGCGACCTACACCCGCTCAACAGCTTCGAAAGTGCCGACTAGCCGCGGATCTGCGGCCAACGATGGGGCTAGAGCTTGTCCCACAGCCCAGCGCGCCAGATCGCCCAGAGGATGACTATGCCCACAGCGCAGTAAATTTTCACCCGGTTCCGGTACCAGAACGACTTCAGGAAGAAGCCGCCGAACATCCAAACGAGGCCCCCGAGGATAATGAAGCCTATGGCGGGCTCCAAATAGACCTTCCACGCTTTCGCAAAGTCAACGTTTTTGAAGATGAACAGGAGCGTCGCACCGCCGACGCCAAGTACGATCGGCCAGTTCGCGCGCACAAACCCCTTCTTCTGAGTCTCGTCGCTATTGTACTGCTCACTCACATTTCGCTCCCACAAGACCTTTAACCTGTGCGAGATTCCTAGCATCCAATCCTAGTCCGAAACTGACCTAATCAGAGGCCGGACTACGGTCGACTGACATTGATAAAGCCCAAAGAAAAGACGCCGGCGGCATCGCTGCCACCGGCGCTACAGAGCGGCGGAATAGGATCTGACGTCTACTACCGCCCCGTAGATCCTGCGGAGACCCAACCAGCTCGCGCAGTCGATTGTTGGCTCGTCTCGGAGAAGTACTGCTGGCTATCTCCAAGCACCACCGTCGGATTGCACTTCGGTGTGCAAGAGTACGATTCCTTCTCCATACCCCGCTGCACAGAAACGATACCGTACTTCGGAGCCTGAACCTGGATTAGGGCCTCCCCAAGAATCTTGCCCTCGTCACCGACCAGCACAAGGTTTGTGACCCCGTATGTCTTTCCAGTTACCACGAGAATCCCGTGCTTCTGCGCATTCACGTCGGCGATCGCGGGGTTGCCGAGGATAAGGGTTTTCAGCCCGCCAGGAGCTCTGACCACCAATGCCTGATCAGTGGCGACACTGACAGTCATCTTCAATGGCTTGCTTGGTGCCTCATCGACAGTGGTGAACGGGGAATCTGGCGCAGCCAGCTCAGGATCTACCTCCTTCACCTGAGATTCTACCGCGTATGCCGTGCTCGCTAAGCCGAGAGACAACGAAATCAGCGCGCCTACGCACGTAGAGCGCACGTAGAATCTACGCTGCAATACGCCAGCAAAGGGCGAAGAACGTACTGGATGGCGAACCGGGTCACTCATTTATGTCCTCAATGCGTATACGAAATGCGGATACAAAGGCCTCAGAAGGGCTACAGGAGAAATCTACTCCCGTTTCAAAAGCATTTGAACCGAATATTGCGGCATAAACAAGCCTTGACCCCCTTTTAAATCCTATTGACGGCCTTTCTAAACCCCACTACCCATTTTCCATGGACGCCGGACCCACCGAACCACTGCGAATCCTCCGACGATCCAAACGACCTGCCATCTTTGTGGGGTCTCGGTTTCACTGTCTAACAAAGGATCTGACATGAAGACTTTTCTGAAGAAGCTCGCAAACGACGAGTCCGGCGCCACCGCCATTGAGTACGGCCTGATCGCCGCAGTTGTCGGCGTCGGTTTGATCACGGTCCTCGGCGGTCTGAAGACCAATCTGAGCACGACCTTCCAGAACGTCGGCAATGCGCTGACCACTGCCCCCTGATCTTAAGCATCATGCGAATTCCTCATGAGGCGCCGGAGACGGCGCCTCTTTTAGTTTGGAAATGGGATCAGAAAGGGGGTAAAAACCCCATTAGAAAGATTTGCGCGAGAATATGCCGATGTATGGAATCTCCAAAGACGCGATCCTTCTCGGGGTGGCTGTTACGTTCCTGGTTGCGAGCCCATTGAGTTCGCTTCCTTCAACGCAATCCATGCCCCTGAGCGGAGACGACATGTTCGCTCCCCTCCCCTCTGCGCCAAGCATGGTAGGGCTGCCCATCTTCATGGACGGTGGTCCTCAGTCCATGCGCTACCCGAACAAGGCTTGGAACGCCTACATGAACCAGGCCCTAAAGCTGCGCGGCTACAGCGCTATCGAGTCCTGCCAGGAGCGACTGAACACGCCTGCCAATGCCTTCGTCATGGGGTGCCAGGGCAAGCTTCAACTCGTCGGCAGCATGTATTCTGGCTACGCCGCGCACATGAACTCACTGACCGATCCTGAGCCTCGTCGTTACTCATGGAACGACGGCTCGGCCTCTCGCAAATCGACGCGAGGGCTCGGCGCCTACAAGGCGAGACTCGCCGAAGAAAACAGTACTCCCCGCCGCTGATCCGGCTGGTTCACGCCAATAAACTTAACTCTGTGCCGCCACCGCGAACGTCGGGCGGCGTCACCTAAGGGCAGAATAATGCGCTCCATTCCACTGATCGCCGCGGGCCTCGTTGTTACCTCCGCCTACGCGTTGGACACTAAACAGCTTCCTCATGAGATGCGGTCGAGCGACCCGTTCTCCATGCCGCTGATCATTGAGGCAGGCGAATCCGACTGGAGCGACTATGGGACCGAGGCTCCTCCCGCCCCTATCCCGGCTCCCGTTGCCGCATCGAAGAACGGGAAGGCCGATCGTACTGCACAGAGGCAAGTTCCAGCCCCCAGGGAGGCTCCCTCTCGACCGGTGACCAAGGATACCGCGCGCCTCGGGGACCCAATCCCTGTCGCCGCAGCTCCCGCACAAGCAGTGGAGGCTCCCACCCCGGACGCTGTACCCGTTCCGCCGCCTTCTCCCGCCAAAGTCGTTGTCGCCGCTCCGGCGTCCGAGCCGATCCCGGTTCCAGCGGGTGTCCTTGCCGACGTCCAGCCAAAGCAGGCGGTCGCTTCTCCCGTCCCTGCTTCCTTGCCCAAAACCGCGGATGTCCCGGCCGGCCCCTCTCCGAAGAAGCAAGACGACGCTGCAGCCACCAGGTCCGCTCAGAAAGATTCCCCCAAGCTCGAGGCGGACAAGCTGCCCAAGATCGATGCCGCCGCCATCGAAAAGGGCTTGGCTGGGGTCATTGAAGCAACCTCGGAAAAGCCGGTGGAAGCCCCCGCCAAGGTGGAAAAGAAGGATAAGGTCGAGAAGGTTGAGAAGCCTGAGGAAAAAGAGAAGCCAAAGCCTCACTTCACGGGCAACCAGGGCAAGGCGAAACCTGTTGTCCTCGCCTCCGTCTCCAAGCCCGTTGGAATGCCCAACGGCGATCTGATGCGGACGGTCCGGTACTTCGATTCATGGAATCTCACCTGTGACCTGAATCTCGGTAAGAACGAGCGGATCTGCTCCGTCGAACAATCGGTCGCAAAGGATGCGGAGACCTTCGTCTGGAAGATTGCCACTGCCCAGGACAAGAAGGCCATCGTCCACTTCGACTTCACCGCCAAAGCCGATGCGGTGCCAGGTCTTAAGGTAGTGATCGCGGGCTTCGAGCGCTCCATCGCCGCCGAGGAATGGGCCTGCGGCGCTGACCGCTGCACCGCCTACTTCCCGATCGCCGGCATTGTCCAGAGCTGGTTCTCTGGTAACCCAAGCGTAAAGTTCCGCTATTCCGTCGACGGCAAGCCGGTGGAGCTCGACGCCACTATGGGCGGATTCGAGACCGCCATGCGTGCAGCAAGCGAAGATCCTTTCGGGATCAAGACCGCGCGCGCGACTACGGACACTAAATCCCAGGGAGAAAAGGTGGCTTCCGCCGAGGCCGCCCCCGAGAAGCGCTGATCTCCCGCAACCCCATTGCAAACAGACGATTACCGATGGATCAGTATCTCACCATTCAATTTGCCTCTGTCGCGGTCTTCGTCCTTCTGATGCTGACCGCTGCAGTCTCTGACCTCCTGACGATGACGATTCCAAATCGCCTCACCATCGCCTTGGCTGGTCTCGGCATCATCTTTGCCCTTCTTCAACGGCGCCCGATTGACGAAGTCGGTTCCAATATCCTGGTCGGATTTGCAACTCTCGTGGTCCTGTGCGTTCCCTTCTACTTCCGCTGGATGGGCGGCGGCGACGTGAAGCTGATTGCAGCCATCGCCCTCTGGCTTGGGTTCAGCCAGGAGTTCGTTACCTTCCTGACCCTCACCGCCATATTTGGCGGCTTCCTCACCCTTGGCCTCGTAACGCTCCGCCAGATTCCAGTTCCGGCAGCAATCTTGCAATTGGAGTGGTGCGACCGGCTTTACTCCCGCCAGCAGATGATCCCCTACGGGATCGCTATCGCCCTGGCAGCAGCCATCACAGTATTCCAGACAGTACTCTGATCGTCACTGCCTCGAATAAAGCCATTAAGAATACCATTAGTTAGCCGGATGCTACTTGTTCCCTTTTCTGGGCTCGCATAGGCATACTCTTGAACACGCGCAATCGACAGATTTCATAGGAATCTCCCAGACATGAAACCCGCCCGAGCCCTTGTCTTCGGTGTTGCGATCCTCTCTGGTGGAGGCGTTGCTTTCATCGCGGGTCAAAATTCCGTACCTCCCCCGCCACCGGCCCAGATTATCCAGGCGCCGGCCATTCGCGAGACTGAACGTACGGTTGAGGTTCTCGTTGCAGCCCAGCCCCTCGAAATCGGCCGTCGCATTGGGCCCGGAGATCTCAAATGGCAACGGTGGCCGGAATCTATCAAGCCAGACGATGGCATTCTGCATAGCCCGAACACGAACTTGGATTCCTTCGATGGTGCTCTCGTCCGGACTCCACTGATCGCCAATGATCTCATCACACCCGAGAAGCTCATCACTGAGAAGGAAAACGGCTTCCTCGCTGCCATGCTGAGCCCCGATATGCGTGCCATCGCCATTCCGATTGATGGCGGAGGGGCCGATACTGCAGGTGGCTTCGTTCTGCCCAACGATCGCGTGGACATCATCCGCGTGGAGATGCGTGATCCGAAGTCCGGCGGCCCGACCTCTCAAGTGATCCTCAGCAATGTCCGGATCCTCGCCATTGGCAATTTCCTTCGTGAAGAGAAGGGCAGCAAGACGATTGCCGGTCGGACCGCCACACTCGAAGTCACCCCCGGCCAGGCGGAAATGATCGTCTCAGCCCAGAAAATGGGGTCTCTCACCATGGCCCTTCGTCCTTTCGAGAAGGACGCTGCTCGCGTCCCTCAGGAAGCAAAAAAGGACACCAAGAAGGAAGAGCAAAAGCTCACCATCATCCGGTCCGGCGTCGCCGCCGAACTCACGCAGTAACGGGAAGATCCATGCCCTTTATCAACTCACCCGCCGGCTCTCCCGTGAGACGTGCTATCGCTATCGTTCTCGCTGCGTCGACTGTGCTTTCCCCGACCATTTCGATTGCAGCCGACTATCAAACTGCGCCGATCATGACGCTCTCGACGCGGCCGGCTTCTCGTCCTACCTCACGACCGGTCAGCGGCATGAACCGCACCATCGATCTGGCTGTCGGCACGTCCGACATGATTGATCTGGACACAGAAGCTGCAGATATCTTCGTGGCAAACCCGAAAATCGCTAATGCGGTTATCAAGTCGAACCGTCGCCTCTTCCTCGTAGGTGCCAGCAACGGCTCGACCACAATCTATATCATGGACACTGACGGTCGCCGCGTTGCCACGTTCGATGTCCGGGTAGCCCAGGACCTTTCGCTCCTGCGCGAGACGCTGTCTCAGACCATCCCAGGCGCCCAGATCGTGGCAAATATGGTCGGCAACAAGATTATTCTGACCGGCGAGGTTGCTTCCGCCGGGGAAGCCCAGCAAGCCATGGACATTGCAAGCGCCTTCCTCGACGGCGGTCCCGGAGGAGCCATGGCGAGCGCAATGGGGCCTCGCGGGATGCCGATGCTGCCCGCGGAAGATAGTGGCGGCTCGTCCCCAGGCCCGTCGAACGGTGGAATTATCAACGCTCTGACTATTCGCGGCCAAGACCAGGTGATGCTTAAGGTTCAAGTTGCGGAAATCAGCCGCAACGTCCTGAAGCAGCTCGGCGTCAATGCCAATGGAACCTGGAAGGTCGGAAACTGGCTCGCTGGCGGGACATTCGATGCTCCCTTCTCGCTTCAGGGAATGGATAAAACCAGGAGCGTATTGGGCGGCGACTTTGCCGGCGATAAAGGCAAGGGGTCCGCGATGCTCAAGGCCATGGAGCAGGCTGGTGTCGCCCGCACTCTGGCTGAGCCGACACTCACTGCAGTCTCTGGAGAGTCAGCAACCTTCCTGGTCGGCGGCGAAATGCCGGTGCCGACGGCAGTGCAGTGCGTACCTGGAGGCGGCTGTACTCCGACCATCACATTCAAGAAGTTCGGTGTCTCTCTCAATTTCACCCCTGTCGTCATGTCAGGCGGGCGCATGAGCATCAGAGTGGGCACAGAAGTTTCGGAAGTCGATTCCACGATCGCCCAGACCATTCCGGTCGGGGAGGACACAACTTTCACGATCCCTGGCTTCAAGACCCGGAAATCCGAGACCACGGTCGAGTTGTCGTCCGGCTCCACGATGATGACGGCGGGACTGATCCAGACGAACACCCGTCAAGCGATCAACGGATATCCAGGCCTGATGAATGTTCCAATTCTGGGAGTTCTCTTCCGGTCGCGCGACTATCAGCGCTCCGAAACCGAGCTGGTCATTACCGTTACACCGTACTTGTCGAAGCCGGTCGATCCTAAGAAGGCCGTGCGCCCGGATAAAGGATTTGAGAACGCACCCGATCCGGCCACCGTCTTCCTGGGTCAAGTCAATCGAGTCACGCCACGCCAGGCCCCCAGCAAAAAGCCCCTCAATGGCGTCGGCTTCATCGTCAACTAAGGAAACATGTCATGACACGCATTATTCGTGGCACGACCGTGGCTGCTCTCATCAGTCTCTCTGCCCTCACTCTCTCGGCCTGTAGCACGACCGACTTCGTGGACACCAATGTTTCCCCGATCCCGGCCGCACACGACGAGCGCTTTCCCATCGAGCTTCGAAACGCTCCTCAGGAGCTCAGGGTCTACCCGATGAGAGCCTACGGGCTGGATCCTCGCCAAACACGGGATGTCCGAGATTTCGCAAGGTCCTTCAGAAACGAAACTAAGTCCCCTCTTCTGATCTCAATCCCGACCAATCCTGTCGGGGGATCGGAGCCAGCAGCCAGTCGCACGGCGAAGGAAATCAAAGACGAGTTGGACCGCCTTGGCATCAACGGTGGGAACGTCCGCTATGCCAACTACATGCCGGAGGATCCCGGCAAGGTCTCGCCCGTGAAGCTATCCTACATCACGGCCCAAGCGAAGGTAGTTGCCGAATGTGGCGTATGGCATGACGACCTGGGCGTCGCCAGCCTCGAGCTCGACATGAACAATCGCGAATACGAGAACTTCGGCTGCGCGACCCAGACTATGATCGCGCAACAGATCGCTGACCCTTTGGATGCAGTCCGGCCACGTCAGATGGATCGGATCGACACCGCGAAGAGGCTCAACGCGATTGGCAAGCTCCGCAACGGCGAGGATCCCGGAACCAAGTGGGTCAGGCCTGAAGCTGGCATTCAGGAAAGCATGGGCTCGGGAGGTAACTAAGATGAAGACTGCCATCACCATGGGCACAGTTCCGCCAGTCCTGATCGAAGGCTGGTATGAGAACTCGGAGACAAAGGATGCTCTCGAAGCCTCCTTCAGCAGCCGCTTTCTGCTCCGATCCACGAAACAGGTTTATTCGGGAGGTATCGAAGGAGCCACCGGCAAGTACCACAATGTCCGGTCCCCGGACGTTCTGATTGTGGAGGCGTCAGGAGACGCTGACGAAGTCCACCGCAAGTTGGATCGGCTCGCAGACGTTTGCGACGCGCGGACGAAACTTATCGTCATCGGTTCCATCAATGATATCCAATTCTATCGGAGCGTGATCGACTTCGGCGCCAAGGACTACCTGATATCGCCGGTCGTTCCGGACACGATCACCCGATCAATCGCTAACATTTACCAGAGCAGCCAGAGCAAGGCGTCGGGCCGGCTGGTTGCCGTCATCGGCGCTTCCGGTGGGACTGGAGCCTCTACGATTGCCCACAACCTTGCCTGGACCGCTGCGGAAAAGCACGAAAAGTCGACCTTGCTCGTCGACATGGACGTGGCATTCGGCAGCGCAGCACTCAATTTCAACATCAACGAAGCGGCCGGCAAAGATATCGCTGAAGCGCTTTTCTCGACGGCTGACCGCATCGACGAAGCTCTGATCACAAACCTGATCTCGCCAGCATCAGACAAGCTGGAGCTTCTTTCCGCTCCGTGTCTGCTGGACCGCACCTGCGACTTTGACAAAGCAGCCGTCGACAAGCTTCTGGACGTACTGAGGGCAACAAGCCCCCTCTCGGTCATCGATGTTCCGCATGCTTGGACCAGCTGGGTGTATCAGGTCCTGGCTCAGGCCGACGAAATCATCGTGGTCACGGTTCCCGACCTCGCGGGACTGCGCAATACGAAGAACCTGTTCGCGCAACTGATGCAGCTTCGGGCGTCGGATCAGCCTCCTCTGTACGTCCTGAACATGACCGAGGTGCCAAAGAAGCAGGAGATCACGGTTGCCGAGTTCTCTGAGGGCGTTGGCGTACCGCCAACCACGGTCGTACCCTATGACGTCAAGAACTTTGCCACTGCAGCCAACAATGGCCAGATGATTTGCCAGATGAATACCAATGCGCGGATCACTAAGGCCTTCGAAGATCTGTCGGTAAAGGTCACCGGCGAAACGATGGATCCCCCGAAGGCGCGCGCAAACTCGCTCGCGTCTCTGGGGTCACTGACCGGTCTACTTAACCGTTTCCGCAAGCCTAGCGCCGCCAAGGCCGCTGCTTAAGCGAGGTATCCATGTTCGGAAGACGCGATTTCGACCCGTCAGGGCACGCCCAGTCTGACACTGCCACCGTTATCCCGATGCCCAAGCCGGTCGCCGACCAGCCGCGTACTCCGCTGCAGGTAACGCCCCCGGGCCCGGATCCGGTTGGCCGGACCGAGGCCTACTACCGCCACAAACAAGACATCGTAGCCTCCGTCTTGACCGCCATCTCTGGCCGCGACCTGACACAGGGTGATTCCGCCCAGCACAAGCAGGAAATCCGCCGTATCGTCTTAGACTACATCGATGTGCAGAAGATTAGCCTCTCACGCCCTGAAAAGGAGTCGATGGCGGAGGACATCATTCATGACATCCTAGGCTATGGACCACTTGAGCCTCTTCTAATCCGCGACGACATCGCCGACATCATGGTCAACGGGACCAAGGAGACGTTCATCGAAGTTAAGGGTAAAATCGAACCCGCTAACATCAAGTTCCGGGATGAAGGTGAGCTCCTGAACATCTGCATCCGAATGGCCAGCGCCGTTGGCCGACGGGTCGACGTCAACTCGCCGATCTGCGACGCGCGCCTGCCCGATGGATCTCGTATTAACGTCATCATCCCTCCCCTTGCGATCGACGGACCGACCCTCACCATCCGTAAGTTCAAAAAGGACAAGCTGAAGATGCAGGACCTCGTCCGGTACGGGTCCATCTCGGCTGAAGGGGCGGAGATCCTGCGCATCCTCGGAAAGACGCGTTGCAACGTTGTCGTCTCAGGCGGTACCGGATCAGGCAAGACTACCCTCCTGAACTGCCTGGCGGCCAATATCGAGTCCGACGAGCGCATCATCACCTGCGAGGACACAGCGGAACTGCAGCTGCAGCAGCGCCATGTAGTCCGGCTGGAAACGCGCCCTCCCAATATCGAAGGCGAAGGCCAGATCACGATGGAGGACTTGATCCGCAACTGTCTGCGTATGCGTCCCGAACGTATCATCGTCGGCGAAGTGCGCGGACCGGAGGCATTTGACCTGTTGCAGGCAATGAACACCGGTCATGACGGCTCCATGGGTACCCTCCACGCCAACACGCCCCGCGAAGCCCTTTCCCGTCTCGAGTCTATGATCATGATGGGCAAGAACCTGTCGGAAAAGGCAATCCGAGACATGATCGCCAACGCGGTGGACATCATTATCCAGACCAAGCGACTGCGCGACGGTACACGCAGGATCACTCACATCACCGAAGTTGTGGGTATGGAGGCCGAAACGATCACGACCCAGGATCTTCTCGTCTTCGAGATCGAGGGCGAAGATCACCGTGGAAAGATCGTTGGCCGTCACAAGGGCCAGGGGATCGTGAAGCCACACTTCTGGGACCGCGCCAAGTACTACAACGAGGAAGACGCGCTGTCGGCTGCCTTAAAGAGAGCAGGGGAAGGCTGATGAACAGCAGTCTTGTACTCCCCCTCCTTGTGGTCGTGACGCTTGCGGCCATAGCCTTAGCCGTCATCCTACCCCGCCTCACGGGAGAATCGAGGACAGACAAGCGGCGCCGCGCTCTCATCAAGAACCCGGCCGTTTCCAAGCAATCCCGGCAGGAGCGCTCTCGCGAGGCAATGAGACGCCAGGCCATTGCAGAAGGCCTTAGGGATCTCCGCAAACGTGGGGAAGCAAAAAAGGACCTCGGGATCGAGACATTGCTGGAGCAAGCAGGTCTTCCGTGGTCCAAACAGCAATTTCAGCTGTATTCGCTGCTCGTCGGTCTTGTGCTCGGTCTAGTTGTCTTCATCGCCTTGAGGAACATCTATGCAGCCGCGGCCTTTGCTGGCTTGACCGGATGGATTGTGCCCAAATGGTATGTCAAACGCGCCCGCGCCAAGCGCTTTGCAGCCTTCGTCGCTGAACTCCCGAACGCACTTGATATTCTCGTCCGGGGCGTAAGGGCGGGTCTCGGCCCAAACCAGTGCTTTGAAATCATCGGCCGTGAGACGAAGGAGCCTGTGAGGAGCGAGTTCCTAGCAATCAGTGAGGCACAACGATACGGCTTGAGCCTTAGCGATGCCGTGCAAAAGCTCACCGAACGTATGCCGATCTCGGAAGCCAACTTCTTCGCCATCGCCATCGTGCTTCAGTCAAAGACCGGCGGCAAGCTGGCAGAGATCATGGATGGTCTTTCGAAGGTTGTTCGGCAGCGCAAACAGATGAAGGCGAAGATTTCCGCCTACAGCGCGGAGGCGAAGACCTCATCGGGAATCATCGGCGCACTTCCGGTCTTCGTCCTGGGTTCTCTCCAATACTCGTCCCCAGATTACGTGGCCCCTCTATGGAACACCAATGTCGGCCTAATGGGTCTGGCTGGGGCAGTTTGCTGGATCGGGTTGGGTGCCTTCATCATCAAGAAGATGTCAAATTTCGAGATTTAATCCGTGTTGAGCCTCTCCCCCATCATCCTACTTCTCGGTTTGGTCCTCATTGGCTGCCTAATCGCCATGAATCTGCCAGCCTTCTCCAGCGAAGACGCCGCCTACAAGCGGCGTCTTCAGGACATCAAGTCCGTCCATTACGAATTTTCCAAGGATGGACCAAAGCGCAGGCACGTCACCCCTCCCCTGCGGTCTCTAGCCCTCATGGCGGTCAACTCTCTCGACTTGAGGAAGCACCTCGGCTCCGACGATCACAAGGAGCGACTGATCCAGGCTGGCTTCAGGACACCAACCAGCGAGACTATGTACTTGTTCGCTCGGTTCGCCTGCCCTGTCATCGTCGCGTTGTTTTCTGTCATCCACCTCTTCGGCCTCAACACATTCGATGTCGAGCTGCCGATGCAGATCGGCGGTGTGCTGCTGGCTGCCCTCTTTGGGCTCAAACTGCCGGACATTTACATTAAGAACGCTCTCATCAAGCGCCAGGATGAAATCAGAAAGGCTTGGCCCGATTGCCTCGATTTGATGCTGATCTGCGTCGAAGCCGGTATGACTATCGAGATGACTTTCCGCAAAGTGTCTCAGGAAATCGATATCCAATCCAAGGCACTTGCGGAGGAGCTGACATATACACTGGCCGAACTGTCACACTTGGCGGATCGCGCTCAGGCCTACACCAATCTCGGCGAACGCACGGGGCTTGAAGACGTAAAGAACGTCGCAGTGTCGCTTACCCAGGCTGAACGGGTTGGTACCCCCATCGGACAGGCGCTAAGGACCTTGGCCCAGGACAGCCGCGATCGTCGTATGACGGCTGCAGAGAAAAAGGCCGCCTCGCTGGGCCCGAAGCTCACTGTCCCGATGATCGCATTCTTCCTGCCGGTGATGCTTTTCCTGCTTGGTTGGCCTGGCGTTATTGCCGCAATGGGTTGGAAGTAGGGTATATTGGTTTTCACAAACCCCATTAGAAATCTGGAATCTCCGCAGATGGTCTTTTTCAAACGTCTCCTTGTTGCAAGCGCCCTCAGCGTTTCCCTTTCGGCCTGCGCCAGCATGAAAGCGGAGGATCAGTCTCTATCGAGTGCGGCCTATACCTCATCGATTGACAAGAGCGCTCGTGCGGATCTTTCCGATCTCGCCAGCAATTACCAGCAGTCGGCGGAGGATCCGACAGCGGCTATCAACTACGCCAAGGGTCTTACTCAGAGCGGTCGACACGAGCAGGCAGCTGCTGTTCTCCAGCAGGCAGTTTTGAAGTCCGACGGCAATAAAGCGGCGATGGCGGCCTACGGCAAATCACTGATCGCCATCGGGCGCTATGAAGAGGCCGCAAACGTCCTCGCCGAGTCTCACACTGCGGACAACCCGGACTGGCAGGTCCTGTCAGCTCAGGGTGTAGTTGCTGACAAAATCGGAGAACATGAGAAAGCCCGGCACTTCTATCAGCAGGCTCTTCTCATTACACCCGGAGACCCGGGCGTATTGACCAATCTCGGCCTCTCGTATGCCATGACCAAGCAGTACGGTCAGGCGGAAGCTAGTCTCCGCCAAGCGGCGGGCAGTTCTTCAGCCGACGCTCGTGTTTTCCAGAACCTCGCGGTCGTCCTGTCCTTGCAAGGTAAGCATCAGGAAGCCAAAAAGGTTCTGGCCGACCATGTTCCGGCTGATCAGATTGAGGCCAGCATGGGCTATCTCAAGGAGATGTCTGGCCGAAGCGAGACGATGGTCGCCGACGCCGTACCAGCCCCCACGTCCGCCCCCAAGGCGAAAAAGCGGAACTAGCATCGTGACCTCCATCGCCCCCATAAGGCGCCAAGGCTTGGATTTTCCGAGCCTTTTTTTATGGAGCATCATCAGCTCCCTTTTCTGCGCCTATTTTGTCATGGCCGTTCTCGGATTGGTCCGTATCAATCCCTCAGACTTGGTGCTTGCGGTTTTGGCATCAGCCGTCGGGCTGTCTCTTTGGGCGTTCTATACGTTCAATCGTCCCGACGAGCGCATTGCGCGCCTCTCCCGCGGTATGGTCGAACTCTTCCTTTTATCCTTTCTTTGTGGGTCGCTGTCCTATCTGGCCGCGGCCTTGAACAGGCCCCTGTGGGATGAGGTTTTCGATATGTGGGACAAAGCCCTCGGCTTCCACTGGAAGGACTGGCTTCTGGTTCTGAATTCCCACCCTCGGGTCCACCTGGTCCTCGCAGCTGCCTACCACTCCATGATCCCGCAGTTTATAGGGGTCGTCGTGGCTCTGGTGACGGCCCGAGCATTCAAGACCCTTGATACATTCCTGATTGCGTTCGGGATCGCGGCGACCGCCACAGTCTCCATTTCGGCGATGATGCCGGCGTTGAGCCCTCTGGTCTATTACAACATCGTCCCGTCAGATTATCCAAACATCGTTCTCGCGGTCCCGCTCGAATTTGCAAGCCAGGTTACTGCTCTCCGTGACGGCTCGATGCGCCTTGTCGATCTGAGCGGAGCCCAAGGTCTGGTGACGTTTCCCAGCTTCCATACGGCGAGCGGCGTCCTCCTGTTCCTTGCCTTCTGGCAGGTACCCTACCTCCGCTGGATCTTCGCGGCGCTGAACGTAGTGCTGATAACATCCGTCACTCTTGAGGGATCGCACTTCCTGGTTGACGTTCTGGCCGGGACCGCTGTGGCGTTAGTCTCATGGTGGACGGCCGATCGAATTGTCCGATTCAATCCATCAGTTGTATCCAGGATCCTTGAAGCCAGCGTCGGGCGCCGCCTCCCTGAGCTAGCTCCGGAGGCCGCCAGACGAACCATCAGGCCTCGATTGGAATGATGGCGAGCCTCCTTCCCGGCGAATGACCAAGATCCCGAGGTCCGCCGAATCGAAGAGCTGCCTAGAGCCCGCTTTCCCGCAAAGCGGGCCTTTTTTGTATTCGGAACAGTGAACTTGCCGTCCCGGCAAACCCAACAATGAGGAGAACCGCCCTGAGTTAACGGTCCAACCGAGGTCTAAGCCACCTCTCCCCCTTTCAGATCCTCTTCGCGGTCGTGGAAAATTGCCATTAACGGCTTTTTTGTATCGACCAATTAGAAACTCCAAAATAGGTTAGACGCCCGCATGACGAACTACCTGTCCCTGGTTTCAACGAAAGATTTGATGGACCGTCCGGTCCGGACGGAGCTCTCCGCTCAGCCAACAAGAAACGATCCACACCATGACCCAGAAGTACATCCTTGCCCTTCGTAACGAGCGGGCGGATTCCGCCGTTGTCCGTCCCTACCCGAACAAGGCAGACGGAGAGGGCGTCGTTCTTACCTACAGCTTTATGACGGCGCTGCCGGAAACCTACTGGACCGGCAACGGTAACCCGGCGTCGTCGTTCGAGGCCTACTCAGCGTCAGAACGCGCTGTGGTCAGGAAGGCACTGGCCATGATCTCCTCCGTGGCCAACGTCGCCTTCGTGGAGACGACCCAGGCTGACTCCGACTTCGCCTTTGGCCAGTACAACATTCCTGGCATGACGATTGGCTACGCCGATCCGCTCGACAGCTGGAAGGCCACCGGTGATGTGACGATGCAGTCGCAGGTTTGGCTCGATAGCCGCTTGGGCCTGACGACCCAGAACGTGCTCCACGAGGTCGGCCACGTCCTGGGCCTCGACCACACGGACGAAGGGCAGCACCGCCTCAGCCGCGCGGACGATAACCGTTCCAATACGGTCATGTCTTATCAGGGCAATGCCGTTAATAAGCTCGGTCCGTTCGATATCCTGGCGCTGCAGGAGATCTATGGCGCCGCCCCTGCCCGCACAGGCAACAACACCTACGTGTTCGGCAAGGACAAGCTGATCTGGGATGGTGGCGGAATCGATACGATTTCGGCGGCCAGTGCCAAGAAAGCCGTGAAGATCGATCTCGACAACGGTTCCTGGAACTACATCGGTTCCAAGTCGAGTTCGCTCTCGAAGGATGGCCAAGTCATTCTCAGCAATTCCGCTGACATCGAGAACCTGACCGGAAGCCGTTACAACGACAACCTGTCAGGCAACGGCCTTGCCAATAAGATGCTCGGTGGCTCTGGCAATGACCGGATCACCGGTGACGCTGGAGACGATCGTCTTTATGGGCAGGCCGGGAACGACGTCCTGAATGGCGGCCTAGGGAATGACTATCTCAACGCCAGCAGTGGCAACGATCAGCTCATCGGTGGCTGGGGTGCTGACGTACTCATCGGTGGATCAGGCTCGGATCGGTTCACCTTCTCGGCACCGGACCACCTCGGCGATCTCACTTCCTTCGATCGGATTAGGGATTTCACGAAGTCCGATAAGATCGACTTCCGCGGCATGGACGCCAATCCTGATGCCGCCGGCCGTCAGAAGCTCAAGTTCACTGGCAATTTCGCGACGGACGACCACTTCTCGGCCGGACGGAAAGGGGAGTTCTACTACAACAAGGTCTCCGACAAGCTCGTTTTCGACTTTGACGGCGACAATGTTGCTGACCACTATTTCGGCGTTGCCGGGGTCAACTTGATGAAGAGCGATTACTTCCTGCTCTAAGCCGCTCAACTAGCTCAAGTCTCCTAGGCTCGCCGGGCACCCGGCGGGCCTTTTATATTGCCGGTCGCTTTAAACGTACGCATCCGAGGTGGGCCGCCTTGTAGGAATTGTCGGATTTGGCACTGACTGTCCTTATTGACGTCAAAAAGGACAGTGCGGCTATGGATCGAGTTGAGATTGTCGATACGGGTCGGCGTCGTCGTTTTAGCAAAGAGATGAAGCTCCAGATTGTCGCGGAGAGCTATTCGGAACCTGGCTTGTGTGCGACGACGGCGCGGCGACATGGAATATCGCGCTCGCAGTTATATGAATGGCGCCGGCTCGCACGAGCGTGGCAACTG
>NZ_VOSK01000399.1 GCF_009296175.1 Microvirga tunisiensis
GTGCCACCGTCAACACCATCAGCAGGTCGGGTATCGGGCGGCTGAGGCTTGAGCCGGATGACGAGCAATCGTCACGTCCGGTTCTGAGGGGGCTGGGCTTCGGTAACGGAGCCCGGCTACCCGACTATGCCTATGGTAAGACTGCTGCCTCGGCAGGGTATGGTGCTGATGGGGTGAGTGTGACGATCCGTCGGAAGGCACGGTCGCAGTGGCTGGCGCTGATCCCCTAGGCCCATGAAGGCTATGTCAGCTGGGAGAGGTTCGAAACGATCCGCACGATGGTCTCAGGCAACGTTCCAACCGGCAAGCATCACGGCGCGCCCAAGCATGGCGATGCGCTGCTGGCCGGGCTGATCCGCTGCCGGCGATGCGGTCGGAAGCTGACGCTTCGGTACACGGGCACACGGCACCGCATTCCGCGCTACAGCTGTAGCCGTGCCTGGATGGACAATGGTGGTCCCCATTGCATCGCCTTTGGCGGTCTGCGGGTTGATGATGCCATCGAAGAGGCGCTGCTCGGCGTAGTCGGACCTGGCGCTATCGCCGCGGCGACGGCCGCGGCAGCCCAGGCCACGCACCAGAGGGACCAGGTGCGCGAGGCCCTTGGCCGCGATCTCGAAGCGGCGCGCTATGCCGCCGACCGCGCCTTCCGGCAGTACGACGCCGCCGATCCGGCGAACCGGTTGGTCGCCGGCGAGCTTGAGACGCGCTGGAACCGCTCGCTTGCCCGTGTTGCCGAGGTGGAGAGCAAGATCGCCGTGCATGAGGCGGCAGCCGTGCCATCGGCCGTCGCCCTGGAGGCTCTCGGTGACCTAGCCTCGAACCTCAAAACGGTCTGGTCGGCGCCAACCACTGATGCGCGCCTGAAGAAGCGCATCGTCCGCACGCTAATCCACGAGGTCATCGCCGATATCGATGACGCAGCGTCCGAGATCGTGATCATCGTGCATTGGGTAGGCGGTGTGCATAGCGAGATGCGGTTGCCAAAGCGCCGCCGCGGACAGCGCAACAGCACGTCCGCCGACATCCTTGAGGCGGTGCGCCGATTGGTGCTCATCGCCAGCGATGATCTGATCGCAGGCTTGCTCAACCGCAACGGCCTCAAGACAGGCAACGGCAACCGCTGGACCCGCGAGCGCGTCACCTCTATGCGATCGAACTACCGGATCCCGGTGTTCAAGCCGGCATCAGATGGCATCGAGCCCTGGCTCAATCTCAGCCAGGCCGCCAGACTCCTGAAGGTTACGCCCAAGACGCTCCGTCTGGCGGCCGAAGCCGGCGAGATCGAGGCCATCCACCCTCTGTCGGATGAACCGTGGATCTTCGCGCGCGCGGCGCTGACGACAGAGGCGGCCATGTCAATCACCGAGCGGGCGCACCAGAACCCAAAATACCCCGCGGGATCGCATCCCGCGCAACAAAGCCTCTTCTCTTCAATGACATAGACAGATGGGTGTTGTGATGCAGGGTTGTAGAAGGCCAGATAGCGGCCGATCGAGGCGCGAGCCTCGGCGACACTGTCGTAGGCCCTCAGATACACCTCTTCGTATTTGACGGACCGCCACAGCCGCTCGACAAAAACGTTGTCGCGCCAGGCGCCCTTGCCATCCATGCTGATGGCGATGCTGTTCTTGAGCAGCACACTGGTGAAGTCGTGACTGGTGAATTGGCTGCCTTGGACGCCCTTCTGTTTGTCAAGCGGCGATGCGGGTCTGATTGATCTCCCTGTGGCGTCTTGTGATGATGTGGAAGACCTCACGGGCGATGTAGCGCTTGAGGGCGCGAATAGCATCGAGCTTCGAATGACCTCCGCTGGTGCGTCTGGCGACGTAGGCCTTCGTCGCTGAGTCGGTTCGGATCCGCCCAATGGCTATAATGTGCAGGGCGCTGTTGGCAGCGCGATCGCCACCCCTGTTGAGCCGGTGACGAATTGTCTTTCCGGAAGAGGCGGGGACCGGACTTACACCGCACAGCGCCGCGAAGCTCGCCTCAGAACGCAAGCGCTCAGGATTGTCGCCGGCCGTGAGCAGCAACTGGGCGGCACCGGTGTAGCCGATCGAATTGCGCGCGATGAGCTCGGGCGCAAGGTCATCGACGATGGCGCTGATCATTGCGTCAAGGTCGGCAATCTCGTCATGCAGCTCGAGATAGCGACGAGCAAGCGATTTGAGGCTGATGCGATAGGCCGCTTCCACCTCGCGATAGGCTGTCAGATCCGGTCGCCAGGCGGCCAAGGTTCGCACGAGTTGCATGCGCGTCATGGAACGCAAAGTATCGCGCAGCCCGTCTGGCGCGCTCACAATCGTGGTCTGGATTATCTGGATGGCAACACGCCTCGCGGCGACGGCGGTCTTGCGGCAGACCGTGAGGACGCGAAGGGATTCTACCATCCCATCTCGGCTTCTGGGCGTGACAGACCGTATGTTCGTTGCCGGCGGGGTGGCTCGTCCACACTATGCAATTGCGAGGATTGCGCCGGATGGGCCGGCGCCGAGCCTCCCGCACAGGGGACGAGCCATGCAGCAGAAGAGCAAAGTGTTTGTCGGTCTGGATACCTCCAAGCTGAAGATCTCCGTCGCCGTCGCCGAGGACGGTCGCCAAGGTGAGATCCGCTTTCTGGGCGAGATCGACAACACGCCCGAAGCGGTCCGGCGCCTGGTCCACAAGCTGGCGAGCCGGCACGGCGAGCTGCTGTTCTGCTATGAGGCCGGCCCAACCGGCTATGGCCTGCAGCGCCAGATCGCAACCCTCGGCCATGACTGTGCCGTCATCGCGCCTTCGCTCATCCCCAAGCGCCCGGGCGAACGCGTGAAGACCAACCGCCGCGATGCCCTGACCCTGGCCCGGCTGCACCGGGCCGGGGAACTGACTGCCATCTGGGTGCCGGATCCAGGGCACGAGGCCGTGCGCGAGCTGGTGCGGGCGCGGGAGGCAGCGATGGAAGATCTGCGCGAGAAGCGCCAGCATCTGCAATCCTTCCTGCTGCGTCATGGGCGGATCTTTCCCGGCCGCAGACCGTGGACCCAGGCGCATGCCCGCTGGCTTGCGGAGCTCGTCTTCGAGCATTCGGCTCAGTATCTGGTGCTGCGCGAATACCGGCAGGCGATCGAGGATGCCGAAGCCCGCCTGGAACGGCTGACCCAGCAAGTCGCTGAGGTTGCGTTGCCTCATCGACAAGGTGGTGATCCACCGTGGCGTCCGGGACACGATCGCCCTGCGCCTGATCTGGCGCGGCGGCGCAACAAGCGAGATCGCGCTGCCGATCACGGTTGGCTCGCTCGCCGAGCTGTCGCGCAGCGACGAGATGGAGGCCGCCATCGTCGAGCGCGCCCGCGCAGGGGAGAGCGATGCGGCCATCGCCGCCGCGCTGACCGCCGCCGGGCACCGCTCCCCTCTGCGCCAGGCGGTGTTGCCAAGCACGGTTCAGGCCATCCGGCTGCGGCACGGCATCCTGCGCGAGCGCCACCAGTCGCATCCCCGGCTACCTCACCGTGTCGCAACTCGCGGCCCAGCTCGGCGTCACGCCGCACTGGATCTATGACCGCATTTACAACGGCACGATTGCCATTGAACTGGATGCCAAGACAGGTCTCTATCTGTTCCCTGACGGCCCGACGACCTTACGCGCGTTCCAAAAGCTCAAAGCCGGCAAGGTGGGCCGCCTCTCTCCCGTCCCTCGGTTGGCTTGTTGAGGAGGGCAGTAAGATGTGTGATCGAAAGATCTGCTCAGGTGCGCCCTTATGTCCGGCCTGTTGCGCGGTGCGTACCACTGGCCATCATGGGTGTGCGCTTGCGTGTCAGGCACCAATCTCGCTCGCGTGCTCAAGGCACAATACGCCATCCGGTGTTGCCTGAACTGTCCTTGATGACAGTCTTTCCCATCACGCTCTTCAGCGTTTCCTGTCAGATCCGACGAACGCGCGTCTGCCGTCAACCAGCGTGGTGCAGAGCATCATGCGGTCACGACGGCATTGCCGTTCGGACGGTAGACTTCTTTGCGCGTCATCACAGCCCACGCAATGCGCGCTATCTTGTTGGCCAATGCGACCGTCACGAGCCTGACGGGGCGACGTTCCAGCGCTGACCGGGTCCAGGCACCCACCGCGCTGTTCCACCGATCAGCGCGGTAAACCATTGATGTGGCGCCGAGAACCAGCAGTCTCCTGATCTCGGAATTGCCCGCCTTGGTGATGCGGCCGAGGCGGGTTTTCCCGCCGGTAGAATACTGTCGTGGGACCAGACCGAGCCAGGCGGCAAACTGCCGGGCGGTTGCAAACGCCTCAATGTTGCTGACCGTCGCCGCAATCAGAGAAGCGGAGATCGGACCAATGCCAGGGATCGTTGCGAGGCGGCGTGCCGTTGCATCACGGCGTGCGTGCGCGACGATTTCCGCTTCCGCGGTTGCGATGCTTTCAGTCAATGCCTTGCATTGGGCGAATAGCATCTCCAACGCTTGTCGTCCTTGTTTCGGCAAGGACTTGTCCGCTTCCACAAGCATCATGAGCTCGTCAAGCCTATGGATGCCTTGCGGGACCGTTAAACCGAACTCCGTCGCCAAGCCCCGCAAGGCATTCGATAGCATGGTCTGCTGCTTGACCAGCAATGACCGGACCGCGTGGAGGGCCAGAGTGCCCTGCTGCTCCAAGCTCTTAACGGGGACGAACTTGACGTTCGGGCGGGATGCAGCTTCGCAGATTGCGGCGGCATCGGCCGCATCGTTCTTTCTGCCACGCTTGACGAACGGTTCACATGAGGAGCGTCGGATCAAGGTCGAATTGCTTCAGTTCATGCAGCTCTCCTCGACAGTTGCGGGATCACAGGTCCGAGCCCGTCCATCAAGCACGTTTTTGCACCACGCGCTCAAGCTCATCTGTGGACGTATATGGACCCCGCCCGATTGCAACAGCCGGCTGGATCAGGATCGATGGTCACAACTGCTGACGTATATCCGGCTTCGTGATGCGGCTGGACAACGTCTTCGCCGCGAGCCTCGATGGG
>NZ_VOSK01000400.1 GCF_009296175.1 Microvirga tunisiensis
ACTTCGCATCTGGTACCGAGGCCCCGTCCAATGGGGATCAATCCACTTGCAGATCCCGCACCGCTTCGAAGTGCCGTCACAAGAGACGGCAGGCCAACCGGTCAAAATCACTGTGTCGAGGATCTAGTAGCCAGCCCACTCGATGATGCCAATTGTGTAGGCGGCCGAGATTGCCACGGCATAGGTTATGACCTCTCGGCGCAAGGGGCACCGTCGAGATAATTGCCACAGCCAGATAGCGAGACGAGGAAGCGGGGCCATGAGGGCTCCTGTCGCAGGGGGAACCAGGAAAACCATGATCTGCAACGGAGATGGGTGTCGGGCCTCAAAGCGGGGTCAGGCCCAGATTCGAGACGGTCTGAGAAGGACTGAGGCAGGATCGCATGCGCAGGCTTGAGCTTATTCCTTGGCCCAGTTTTCGATCGTCAGGCCATCGACCCTCCGGAACTCATTCTCGTTGTTGGTGACAAGGGTCAACTCCAGGCTCTTGGCATGGGCGGCAATCCAGAGGTCGTTATTGCCGATGAGCTGGCCGCGGGCAGCCAGATCGCCGCGGATCGTTCCGTAGGCTTTCGCCACGTCAGAGGCCATCGGCAAGACCGGGATCAACGCAGTTAGTTCCTGCAGGACCAATGTTGCTCGGTCCGAATCGTCGCTTCTGCGAACACCGTAGATCAATTCACCATAGGTCACGACGGAGATCGCTGTTGAGCCGGGGACGAGTGTCTTGAAGCGCTTGAGGACGCCTTTGGGGCGCTCCCTGCGAATGTAGATGCAGATGTTGGTGTCCAGCAGGTAGCGCGGCTGGGTCATCAAAGCCCCTCCCGCTCCTGTGGAGGCGAATCCACGCGGACGATGTCAGGCAGGTCACAGAAAAGCTCGAACGCGCGGGTCAGATCCTGACGCTTCTCACGCAGGACGATCTCGTCCCCACGGCGGAAGATTTCGACCTCATCGCTGTTCAGGCGAAACTGCTTGGGCAGCCTGACCGCTTGGCTATTACCAGACCGAAAAACCTTGGCCGTAATCACTGGCACCTCCGTATATACGTTGAAGTATATACGGAGGTGCCGCACCATTACAAGCCGATGTTTCCAATACGGGCCGGCTGTCACCCACCTGGTTGCGGCGAGCCCACGAGGCTTGGCGATTGGCACTGCAGCGGGAGCATGCTGGGGCTATTGAGGCATGATGCCCAGCGCCAGCCTCTCAAGCGCCTGGATGGCCGGGTTGTGGCCGGAGAGGGCCCGACGCTCGTGGTGATCAAGGTCACGAAACAATTTCCAGGAAACGCCTATTTCTTCGCCGGTTGTTCGGCCTCCATACATAGTGCGACGCCGATGATCAGAACGAGAGCAGGCGCGGGTCTGGGGAGAGATCAAATCCCTGAAGCCGTTCTTGGTCAGCGCCCGACTCTGATAGCCGTGCGTCCATGACGGCCTCAAATCCGTATTGCGGATGTGTTCATGAACCGAGTTGGTACGACAGGGCCGTCACGCTAGCGCTGGCAACACCGGCCCGTGTAGGACCTTGGACTTGACCTGATGGACAGTGTCAGAGCGAGGTGCACTCTGGCAGCTTGAATAACGGCTTGGGGCTCCGGCGGGCCCTCAAGCCCTGCGCCGGCGGCGCACCGCGCAGCGGCTGTGGGGCTTGATCGCCCATCGTGGCCAAGCTGAGAGCAACCATGCCAGAACGGCGGTTCCGAACTCGGCTTCTCGTACAAAAGGCGACTTGGCCCGATACTGTTCGATAAATCAAATCCTGACTTTCACACCCCAGCACCCGAAAGCACAACACCGAAGACTGCTACCAGAGCGGGGTTCAACGGGTCACGACGCGACCCAGCAGGAATCCACAGTTTTTGCCGGCGAACCCTGACATCCAGGCTGCCGCTCCATCCAGCCCACATGTTACGTAGCAATCATTGGTACTTTGTTGCGGAGATGCATCATGACTGAGCCCAAGAGCTCCAAAGAGAAGTTCACTGAAAAGCTGACAAGCATGGACCTAAAGGCGGCCACCGGCGCGGAGGACGGTGACTTGCAGCACGAACTCATTCGTCAGGCCGTCAGTGCGATCTACCCACCCAGTTCTCTCCAAGAGGGCGAGACGATGACGCGCGCGTCCGCCTGTGTCACGGCTCTCGCTGCCCTGAAGCCGCAGGATGAAACGGAGGGGATGCTCGCCGTGCAGATGATCTCCGTGCACAATGCGGCTCTAGAATGCCTCCGGCAAGCTGTGGCCCGCGGGACCCCAGAAGGCCAAGACCTCAGCTTGCGGCAGGCGAGTAAGTTGATGACCGTGTTTCTTCGGCAGATGGAGGCGCTCGACCGGCACCGTGGCAAGGGTGCCCCAGCGGTCAATGTTGAACATGTTCACGTTGAGGCAGGAGCGCAGGCGGTTGTCGGCACGCTCAAGGCTACGCCGCCGCAGGAGCGCAAGCGGGCACGCAGAGCATCGCCGTCCCCAGCCCTCGCGCACCAGCCCGTGATCCAGCTTGATCTGGAGCGGCGACCCACGAGTTCGGTGGGCGCAGACGAACGGCTCAAACGCTATCC
Organism: Microvirga tunisiensis; assembly: GCF_009296175.1. Lineage (GTDB taxonomy): Bacteria > Pseudomonadota > Alphaproteobacteria > Rhizobiales > Beijerinckiaceae > Microvirga > Microvirga tunisiensis. The sequence goes on from NZ_VOSK01000400.1 coordinate 2,562, forward strand.
AGTGGAGGCGACGGTCAATACAAAGGTCGGCAGCCATGGGTGATCATGCTCGCAACACAGGGCCGATGCGGGCCAGCCCACGCTGTGGGGCGAAAACGCGGGCTGGCACGCCTTGTCAGGCGCCAGCGGTGCACGACAAGCAGCGTTGCCGAATGCATGGTGGAGCGGCCGGAGCGGGAGCGCCTAGGGGCAACCGAAATGCCTTGAAGAATGGACTGCACACTCGGGAGATGATCGAACAGCGTCGCGTGGTGCATGCGCTGTTGAATTGGTCGCGCGAGATCCTTGACGAGATCGGGTGAGCCTATGGCAAACAACGCGTCCAGAAAGAATGGTGCTTTCGGCCTTCTTCCTCAATAGAAGGTGCAGTCGTTCTCCTGATTGCCAGGGGTCAGTTGATGCGGCGTCAATCGTGGTGTCGCTTACACCGCCTGGCCGAACCGATTGCCGGCGATGGCATTCATCGCCCAACTTATCCGCCGCTTTGTCACGGGTGAGCCACTGGCTCACCAAGGTCGAGTTCGCCCATCCTAAATCCCGATTGATCAGGCCTTCGGCATGTTTGAGGAGATGCATGAGTGCCTGTTTCCGGATCGTCAAAGGAGACCGGCTTTCAGGCGCCGCAGGCGCTGCGGCTCCCAGATCCAGTCGATAATTTCCTTCACCCAGACCGCCTCGATGATATCGCCAGGGCCACGACGCTCGTCACCTTCGACAGGAGGTCGTTAGATTCGTCTTCGCTTTCGACTTGGATGAGGGGGCGCTCAGCAAAAGGGAGCCCAGGTCGCGGGGCAGGACGTGAAGATCGGGGGCGGGCAAGGCGGTATCCTAGCCGGGTAGGGGTGAGAGCGAAGGCTTGGATTGGTTAGGCAGGGGTGAAACGCATCCTCCCTAGTGTCTGGGCCGTTTTCTCGATCCGCCTGACCTAAGAGCCTCCGCCACATCAGGCCGCTGCAATCGGTCATAGACTGAAGCGATATAATCAGGGCCGGTCTTGAGGCCCTCAAGGGGCACCAGCCACAGGAACAGGGGTTTCTGCGGGCTCGGAACAACACCAGGAATATGAAGCCAGCCGCTCACGGCGAGGTTCTGCTGCCGCAGGATCGTTGCCTCCGGTGCATTGGCAATCCTGCCGTTGAGCGAGTCCAACTGGGAATAGGCGTCCTTCCGGGGATAGGCGCGGCGGATGGCGTGCTCAGGGCGAGCAATGAACGGCGACACGGATCGTGGTGGCAGTCCAGCCTCCGAGAACATTTTGAGCAACTGCCGGTTCGCGTTGGCTAAGGTCGAGACGACACGTGCCACGTTCTTTCGGAACTCGTTATCTTGGTCCGAGTCGATTGACACCATGGTCTCGCCGAGAACGGCGTTCTGAAGCGTCAACGCATTGCGGACGGCCTTTAGGTAGTTGTGACCATTGCGGCGATCCGGCTCCAGATATGCGCCCTCGGCCCACTCGTTCCAGGCGTTGACAAACACGTAACGCAGCTCGGATGGGTATTCTCGTTTGGTCTTTGCAACGAGGTAGCTCAGCCAAGCCTCGAACATTTCGGGCGACGCATTATGAAACACGTGCCCGGCCGCACCCTTGCGACTGGTATTGTCCCAGGACGGCATCGCGGTGCGGAAGCGCAAATAGCCAGGATCCGGGCGTTTGATCTCACTGGCCACGACCTCGTTGTAATCGTATACCTTGCCAGAGAAGCCAGGCACCAGTCCCTCAACCTCCTGCGTCCGCTCCTTCGCCAAGACGCCATGGGGGGGAAACTGGCACGAGCTATCGCCCCCAAACTGGTGAGGGTTCTCTAATCCGAAGGTCTCGGCCATGCAGACGTGGAGGTCCGGGAAGCCGGCCTCTTTGGCAATGCTTCTCCAGCGAGCGATCACGCGTTCCGCATTGGACAGCAAGGACACCTGATAGACCATCAGCAAGGGGGCGCCGTTGATCTTGATGTACCGCGGATGTTTGAAGTACGGGATCACGGAGTGAATAAAGGCGATATCGTCGTCTTCTGTGTGCTGCTGCGCCATCAGCACATCGTTTTCCGAGCCGTCCCATCGCCTTGACCAGTTCTCGTTCGCCCAGCAGAGGCAGAAATCAAGATCAAGATTCTGATTCACATGCCGATCGATCGGCATTGTCATCAGCTGGGTGCCGGAGAACCAGTAGTAGTAGTAGCAGAATGCCGACACGCCATACTTCTTGGCGAGTTCAACCTGTTTGGCTTGAATCTCGTCAAGGCGTAGATCGTAATAGCCGAGGTCTGCTGGGAGGCGCGGCTGATAATGGTTGGTGAAGCTAGCCGTTCTTATGCACGAGAGGGCTGGAGAGGGCTGGCGGATGTAGCTTAAGCGCTTGAAGCAGCGTAGGATTTGGTTGCTGAGACCAACCCCTGCCACCGATTGCACTGTGCCACACCCGCCATGA
>NZ_VOSK01000401.1 GCF_009296175.1 Microvirga tunisiensis
GAACAAGAGCATCCGGGAGTGGACCGAGCTGCTGGCCGGCGACGAGGTGCTGGCCACGGCCATCCTCGACCGCCTGCTGCACCGAGCGCATGTTCTCAACATCAAGGGGCGCAGCTATCGCCTGCGGGATCTGGAGGAGGCTCTCCAGCGGGCTCACGCTTGAGCCGTCGTAAAACTGGATGTCGCCTTATCTCGTAAATCTCGGTGTCGCTTGACACCTTCCTCATTGAGCACGGGGGAAATGCTGCTTCTGAACCAATGGTATTCGCCGGTTCTATCCCTGACGCGGTACTCGTAGGACGACCCCAGACGCGTGTCCATGATGCGCTGCACGGTCTCGCGGATCCGCTCTCGGTCGGCGGGATGGAGCGCGTTGAGCCAGCCCCAACCTTGGACCTGATCGATGCCTTGCCCCGTCAAGGCCCGCCACTCCGGCACATCGGAAACCCTCCCGTCAGGACTGACAGTCCAGACAAAATCGCCGGCGGCCTTCATGAGCGCCCGATGGCGCGCATCCAGTTCCCACAAGGTTCTCTTGGTTTCCTGAATCTCAAACTCCGCTTCTTTCTGGAGCTTCATGTTGAAGGTGATGCCGATCACGTGGTCCGCGCCGCCATACGCGGCCGGTACGACCCTGACTCGGGAACGAAGCCAGATAACACTGCCGTCCTTACCGATACGCCTGTACTGGGAACTGAACGCTCTCCCTGAGTGCCGCGTGGCCCGCACAAGGGCTTCAATCTTCGCTCGGTCGTCAGGATGGATGCTGCTCTGAAATTCCTCGACCGTTTCCGAGCCCACGCCGAGGATCTCCTGGGCGTTGTCCGACCGCGTGATCTGCCCGGTTTCCAGGTTGAAATCCCAGGTCGCCATGGGACCTTCAAACCGGGCCAAGCGCAATCGCTCCTCGTGGATCCGCAGCAGCTCTTCCATCTCACGTTTGGCGTGAATGTCCTCGGCGGTCCCGACCCATTCCCGAACCGGCCCGTCCTGGGGCTTGATCGGCACCGCCTTGCAGAGCACCCACCGGTATTGGCCGCTCCGGTGCTGAAGGCGAAAGCTCATTTCGAAATACGAGCCAATCCGCACCGCCTCATCCCAGGTGGCACCGACGGCATCCACGTCTTTGGGGTGGATCGCGGCGAGCCACCCCCGTCCCGTGCAGTCGTTGACAGGCCGTCCGGTGTAGTTGGCCCAGGACTGCGCCTCGATGGCGTCTCCTTGGGAGGTCGCCCGCCATTCACCGATGCTGCTGGCCAAGGCCAGGGCGCGATAGCGCTCCTCCCGGGCTGACAGCTCCGATTGGGCTTCGCGGATGTTCGTGATGTCGATCAGCATGCCCGCGGCCCAACTGGCCTTGCCGGCAGGATCCTGGAAGACCTCGCCCTTGCTGGCGACCCAACGAACGGTGCCCTGCGGCTGAACGATGCGAAACTCGGAGTCGATGTATTGGCTCCGGTCGGCCAGCACCTGACCAGCGGCGGCGCTTCTCGCCCGATCCTCGGGGTGCACCATCCCCAGGAAGAGATCGTAGGACGCCGCCACGGACCCGGGCTCCAGACCCAGGACGCGGAACAAGCCGTCCGACCACGTGACGTCGCCTGTGTTGCAATCCCATTCCCAATAGCCGAAGGGAGGCTGTGCCCTGCCGTGGTTGATCGGGTCGGGGCCATCATGCGTCTGAGCAGCGTTTTCCATCGGCTTCATCTGTGGAGGAACTCCCGGGCTCCGGGGCTTTGCAGTAGCAGGGAGGGTGGTACATCGTTGCCATGGTCCAAGGCCGGGGTCTTCCAGATCCAGGATGCTTTTTGGTCACTGGCTAAAAGGGGGCGCAGGTCAGAGCAAATTTTGCTCTTCACCCCTCTTTCGTGCAAGCGCCGAGGCGCCCGCAAGAACATTTTTTGCATTGGTCGGGCCGCTCTGGTCAGCTCGGCTGGTGGGGAACGGCAATTATCTGCATATTGCCGCCGCGCCATGTAACAAATTCGAGGGACGACCCAGTAAACAGGCTGGATCTTGGCTATCGCCGTGGAACGGCCGGTCAAGCAATGGCCGGCGAGCTGGGCAAGTCCGTGAACTCCTGCGATGCCGATGCGGTGGTATTTTAATCTCACGGACGGAATCGACATCATCCACGACAACGAGGGCGTGGAAGTATCCTGTCCTGACGAGGCCTTGCTCCATGCGCGCAGGGCCGTCGAGGAGCTCAGCAACGACGATCCATTGGCGTCGAGTGAATGGCAGGGGTGGTGGCTTGAGATCGTCGACGGTTCAGGGGTGTCGGTCAAAAGCCTTCCGCTCGATGGGCCGCTATGCGAGCCACTCCTTCCGCACTGAGGCCGTCCGCCAGGCTTCGCAGCTCGTGTGGGCTGTCAGGCGTGTGCATGCACGGATGGGACTAGATCCTCGGCGCAGAGGATTTGACCGGTTGGGGATGGCGGAGAAGGGGCAGGCCTTCAGGGGCGACCAACACCTCGATGCTTCGCGCCACTCCGGGCTGGCGGCGGATCAGGCCGGCCCGTTCCAAGGTCAGGATCATCTGGTGCACGGAAGGCGGAGTGACCTGGAAATGGCGCTGCATGTCGGTCTCGGCCGGGGGGCGGCCATGGACGCGCGTATAGGCATCGATGAAGGCCAAGTACTGGCCCTGCCGGTCGGTGAAGCTTTTCTCAGACATCCGCCACACGCTCGATTCATCGGCTGATTCAGCTGGGCCTCTCACACGGGAGGCCGAGATGAACATATGCTACCGGGTTGAACTGAGCGAGACCGAACGCTCCGAGCTCCAGGCGATGCTCAGCAGCGGCAAGCAGGCTGCCCGAAAGCTCAAGCGCGCGCAGATCCTGCTGGCGGCCGATGCTGGCGTGCCGGACGAGACGATTGCCGAGAGTATCGCGGTGGGCGGCTCGACCGTGTATCGGACCAAGCGCCGCTTCGTGGAGGGCAACCTGGAGCGGGCCCTCAGTGAGGAGCCCCGTCCCGGTGCCGCCCGCAAGCTCTCAGGCCCGGAGGAAGCGCTGCTGGTGGCGACCGCCTGCGCCAAGCCGCCTGCGGGCCGCGCCCGCTGGACGCTGGAACTCTTGGCCGGCGAGATCGTGCGGCTCACCCACCATGAGAGCCTGTCGCGCGAGACGGTGCGCCGGCGTCTGGCTGAAAACGCGCTCAAGCCCTGGCAGCAGAAGATGTGGTGCATTCCGAAGATTGATGGCGAATACGTCGCCCGCATGGAGGACGTGCTCGACCTCTATGCTGAGGTGCCGGATCCGATGCGGCCAGTGGTGTGCTTCGATGAGAGCCCGGTCCAACTCATCGGCGAGACGCGCCCGCCGCTCCCGGCCACGCCCGGGCAGATCGAGCGGGTTGATGACGAGTATCGCCGCTGTGGCACGGTGAACCTGTTCGTGTTCTTGGATGCGCACCGGCCCTGGCGCAAAGTGAACGTCACGGATCGCCGGACGGCAAAGGACTTTGCTGTGTGCATGCGCGAGCTTGTGGATGTCGACTTTCCACAGGCCGAGCGGATTCGGGTGGTGATGGACAATCTGTCGACGCACACGCCCGGCTCCCTCTACGAGGCTTTCCCGGCCGCGGAAGCGCATCGCCTCCTGGGACGGCTGGAGTTCCACTTCACCCCCAAACACGCGAGCTGGTTGAACATGGTCGAAATCGAGATCGGAGTGCTCAAGGGCCAGTGCCTGGACCGGCGGATCGACACGCGCGAGGGGCTCGAGTGGGAAATCGCGGCTTGGGAGCGCGAGCGCAACGCCGGCGGCGCACGCATTACCTGGATGTTCACGACAGAGAAGGCCCGCACCAAGATGGGCCGCGCCTATCCCAATACCGCTTCGAAAGAGCCACCCGCCAAACAGTCATAATCCCTGGGCAAAGGATCTAGGAGCTGATCCGGATTTGGAGAACGCAATGCCTGGGACGATTGGCACTCCCATTGGGCTTGCCTGGGCCGGGATGAACCCCGACAGGGACGAGGAGCGCATTATCCGCGCCTATGTCCAGCTTGCCGTCACGCAGTGGGAGGCGCCCGGCTTCCGCACCGTGACCGTTGCCCGGTGCGGCGCACTGGAGGTTCGACTGATCGAAATTCCGGAGGAGCAAAGGCTCCCGGACACACCCTGGCTCTGGCTGGAACTCTATTCACCCGCAAGGCACCTCGTCATCGACCGTTGCGGATGTACCGAGCTCGACGAATCCGAGCTGGCCCGAGCGGTGGAGTTCATCGCCAATGCAAGGCGGCAAATCCAGGAAATCCACCAGGAGGATGCAGCGTCACCCGGCGGCATGCGGGAGATCCTTCGCCTTGGGCTTAGCAGCCGTTCCCATGCGGTGCCGCGGAATCCCGCCAGACGGAGCAGGGCTCACCTGCACGAGAGGTGACATGCCACGCTTCTATTTCGATGTCCGGGCGGGAGCGGAATCCATGCCCGATCCGGAAGGTCTTGAGCTCGACGGCTTGGAGGCAGCCGAGCACGAGGCGACGCAGACCGTGCTGACGCTTGGGCGGGATTGGCTGCCATGCTTGCGGGAGATTTGTGTTGAAGTCAGAGACGAACAGCATCGCTTGCGGCTGAGCCTGAGCGTTGCGCTGACAGTCGCCTATTTCGAGTAAGGTAAACCCAGCGAAGTCCTTCTAAAGTTGGCACATAGGACACTGTCTGAGCTGGACTCGGGAATGAGCGATCTCTCATCCTTCAATGGATCCATGGTTCGAAATGTCCGAATGTGGCAGTGCGCCCCGAAGGCGCGGATCACCAGTGGAGGAAGATTCCACCCAGAGAGTTGTCGATTGATCTGGTAGCTGACGAGCGGTTTGGTCGGGTAACCGGTCGGGCCGGAGCCTCGTGACAAAGGTCGCTGGAAGGCGGCTGAGCAATCCGATGGGCCGTAACGTGAGTGAAGCCTGAGCAGGCTATGAGCGTGACAATGCGGATGCCGACCCTCCTGCCA
>NZ_VOSK01000402.1 GCF_009296175.1 Microvirga tunisiensis
AGGGCATCAACATAGGCGGCAAACCGCGCCTCGCGCGTCTCTGATGGGATAGGAAGGTTCATCACACGCCTCCGCATGATGGATCTCCCGACTATAGCTCGCCTCGTGAGTTTATGACACAGTAGTATTAGGGCGCCTGTGAAAAAGTCTAGGACCGCGTTCTTTTCGGTGTTGTTGAAATAAAGGCTCGCCGTCGTCGCGTGCTGCGGGCTCCATTTGTGCACGCCCTGTCCGAGAATGGCAAAGGTGGTGCCCGGGCGGAAGAACTCCACGCCGGCAAGCTTCGAGGTGGTCTCACGGGTGAGAATCCCGGTAACCGACAGGAGCCAATCCTCGCTCATGTATTGCAGGCCCGCGGTCACAATGACTTGGTCGCCCGGATCGTAGTGAAAACCGGTATCTCCGTCCGGCACATAGCTGCCGCGGGAGTTGTAGCCGACAGCAAGCGTTGTCACGATGGATTGGCCGAACGGGACGGTGACGCCGATGCCTGGATTAAAATTCTAACCCTCGCCAAACCGCGTCTGGAACACGAGATCTCGGTCCATGACAGCATTCTTCTCACGCCCACGGAGGGTCTCCTTACCCGTGGGGAGGTTCATGTCGAAAGTAACGAACGGCTGAACGTTTTCGAACCCCTCATAGGCGAACTGAAGGTGCGTGGTGGTGTCAGTTAGAGTGGAGACTGTACCACGCATCAACGGGGTTTCATTGCTGGATGAAATGTAGCCCGTCCGCACACCAGCCTCGGCTGATACCGTTGACCCGACCGTGAACTTCGTAATTCCCTCGATGGGCGAAAAGGACTGATAGCCTTTGCCGCTACCCCTCGTGCTGTGCCACGAGACAAATGCCGGTGTTGCCGAGGTCTGGAACTGAAGGTTTGAGGCCTCCTGGGACAGGGCAGGTTGAGTTACTACGATCGCAAGAAAGGATGCGCTCGCACAAAATAGCTTGGAGATCATGCAAGTTAGCCAAGGAAAGAATGGCTAAGCTTAGACAAAGTAGGACAAGAGTCAACAAGGCGGGTACTCGCGCATACAGAGGGGTACATACAGAGACGAGGATACCACAGCCAAGGTTTTCTGGTCGGGCAACCATCAAGCGATCCAACTGCCGAAAGAGTTCTGCCTCATCGCTGACGAGGTCGAGATCTTCCGCCGCGGCGACGAGATCGTTCTGCGCAAGATGCCGAGAACTCTGGCCCGCGCGTTCGAGTTGTTCTGTGGGCTTCCCGACTTCGACCATCATGACACCCCGCCGCAGGAGCGCGACGAGCGGTGACGGCGCCTGTGAGTGGTCGTGCGCCATCGCCTCACCAGAGACACTCTCCGCTCCAGCCCGGAGGCCGACGCGTGCTGAGGCCCATCCGGCGCCTTAAGCAAGCCGCCCGATGTCGGTTTTGCTGAAATCATGCCCTGTGAACAGGAGCTTGGCCCGATGACTCTTCGCGCAGGCATAGGCAAAGCAATCCCCCATATTGAGCTTTGCGGGATGCCGTCCCTTGCCGTAGTGGGCGTAGGCATCCAGCGCGAGAGAGTACTCACGCTCGCTGATCGCAACCCACTCGAACCCGAGAGCCTCGAGAAAGCGCTGCACGTGATCGCGCGCAGCGGGAACGGAGAACATGTAGCTGTGGCAAAGCCCAGCTACGGTTTCCCACACTGAGATGGGAGAGCACAACCGGCGCGGCTCGGCCTCGAGCAGGTCCGCGAGCGCGTCGGCATCCGGCTCGCCGGTGATGATCGCAATGAGGGCCGAAGCATCCACAAAGACCATCAGAGTGTTCCAGACAAGTCATCGAAGAAGTCTTTGTCGGCGGCCTTACCCGTCGGGGGCGGGAGAGCATGGGCCGTCCGAAGTGCAGCCGCACGCTCCCGCAGCGGGATGGCCTCGCGCGTACGATCCAACTCCGCCTGGACCGCAAGGCGAACAGCAGCTTGCTTGGTGAGGCCTCGAAGCTTGGCAAGTTGGGCAACCAGCTCAGCGGTTGTATCGTCCTTGATATAGAGCGGCATCAGCGTCTCTGACATGATATCCGGATATCCAAGAGAGAATATCCGGATATCCATTGGCGCGCAATATGGTTCCGGCGAGCCTCGGTCCATCAGGAGGAGATACGCTGATTCACAAGCTGCAGCGGCTCAAACTTCATCGAAGACCTGGTTGAAAAGGACCTTGGAGTTAGGGCTTTCTTTTGCTCTCCTGAAGCGGCTCGGTCCAACCACATCGTGGCTTTGCAGCACGCGTCCGCGAGCTTGGTTGATTTTGGCAGAACGAACCCAACTGTCGCCGCGCCGGAGTGGGTTGGTCTCGTCCACACGCCCATTCCCCACCATGTTCCCTCCCACGTGGGCTGACCGCCTGCCGATCGTCCGGCACGCGATGGGCACCTTTAGCCAGCAGAATTCCACAATGGCCAATAACCTCGACACCACATCTCACCTGTGGCTTGATAACCCCGGAGGGATCGCCCATGCCCATCCGACCGCCGGATGAACCTGCCATTCGGGCGCTGGCGAGCCGCGAGTCGTTCGAACGCGGCCGCGACTACTGGCGCCGCGGCGCCGTCGCCAACCTGGTCCGGCGTGGGGAGGAACTCACCGCGGACGTGCAGGGCAGTGACCTGACACCGTACCATGTCCGAATCCGCCTGCAGGACAGCACCATCACTGAAGTCCACTGCACCTGCCCCTTCGAGTGGGGCGGCTGTTGCAAGCACATCGTGGCGACGCTTCTGGCCGTGGCCGACGACCCGGCCGCCGTGATCGAGCGACCCCCATTCCGCGACCTCCTGAAGGCGCTTGATCGCGACACGCTGATCGACCTCATCCTCAAGCGGCTCCCATGGGATCCGGAGCTCGCCGGATGGCTTGAGGCCGAGCTTGCCGCATCACCGCGCCAGGATCGCCAGGCCCCGGTCGATCCCGCGCCACTGGCCGCCCACGCCCATGCCGTCCTAGCCGGGCGCTCCCGCCCGCGGCGCTACTGGGATGAGGTTCAACCGTCCGGCGACGCCGCCGAGTTGCGCGCGCTCGTGGAGAAGGCCGTTCCATTCCTCGAAGCAGGGGATGGCCGCAACGCCCTGCGAATCCTCGAGACCATCACTGATGCCTTCGTGGAGGATTGGCTCGCTTATGCCAGCGACACCGACGAGCATCTCTACACCCTGTTCCCGGATCTCGGACGTATGCTGGCTGAGGCGGTGCTGATGAGCGATCTCACCCCGGAAGAGCGCGACGACCTCGCGACGACGATCGGCACGTGGCAGGACGATCTCGCCGATTACGGTCTTGATGAGGGCTTCGGCGTCGCCACGCAGGCGCTCGCCACCGGATGGGACGACCCAGAGCTCCAGGCTGTCCTCGCCGGCGAGGCGGCGCCGTGGCCGCCGGCGGACCGGGACGAGGAGCACGACGATGAGTTGACCGCGGTCCGGCTCAGAGTTCTCGATGCGTGGGGGCGCAGGGACGCCTATCTGAATCTCGCTCGGGCGGCCGGTGCCAGCACGAGCGTCGCCACCATGCTGGTCAAACTCGACCGTGTCCCCGAAGCGCTCGCCTATGCCCGAGACACCTTTACAACGCCGGGCGAAGCGCTCGTCCTCGCCAAGGCGCTCCGGGAAGCCGGGTGGCACGACGAGGCCCTAACCATCGCCCACGAGGGGCTCCGACGGGCCCAGAACGAGACCGACGACACCCGCTGGTGGTCGGAACGCCCCGTCGTGACACTGGCGCAATGGTTGCGCGGCTACGCAGCAGATAGGGGCCACCGGGATTTCGCGTTGACCGCAGCCCAAACGGCCTTCGAGCAGACGCATTCGCTCGCAGACTATCAGGCCGTTAAAGCGCAGGCGGGCAAGAGCTGGAAGGACCTGAGCCCTAACTTGCTTGATCATCTGACCGCCGCCGCGCACGCGCCTGATCGCGTCGAGATCCTCCTGCACGAGGGCCTGATCGCCGAGGCGGTGCGCTCCGTGGGCGAGGCGAAGGGGTACGAGACCAGCGACGCCGTTCTCCTGCAGCTGATGGACGTCGCATCTGCGAGCCACCCTGATTGGGTGATTCGGCTCGCTGAGCACCGCGCCGCCCAGATCATGGATTCTGGAGCGGCGGGCTCCTACGATATCGCCACCCAATGGTTGCAACGAGCCGCAGCCGCATACGACGCAGCGGGCCGCATTGACGAGTGGACCGCTCGGATCGAGGCCCTCATCGACAAGCATCGCCGGAAACACAAGCTGCGTCCTCTACTTGAGGCATTGCGGTACAGCGCTTAAGGGTTTTCCGCAGCAGTTCATTAGATTAATGCTGTGAGGCGAAGTCGATAAGACCGCTTCAGCCCAAACCAGCGATCAGGCGCCGTCGTATGACGATACGGAGATCGCCTTTCGAAACGTTGCGCTTCGCCAGCTAGGATCAGGACAATCCTGGGTTTCTCCGCCTGTTCGCGATCAAGTCCTTGCGGACTTGCATAGCCCTGCCAAGGCTCGATGCAGACCCGAGGGGTGTTTGGGGGCAGTGATGGTTTTGACCTCCCCGGACAACCTGATCGGCCGTGGACACCCAATATTCGCCCGACTATCGCCTTGGATCAGCCTGTATTGGCTTGCTGCCTTTGTAAGGTGGCTCAAATCGCGGATGACACATGGATTGGGATGAACCTTTTCCTCTGAACGCCGTTCCACCTCGGGTGAGAAACACGATCCTCCTTGAGTTCAAGGGACGCTGCCCCAGCCTCCGGGAGGTTGCCGAGATCCCGGACAGCTACTGGCTCGAAACTCCCAACATCTGTAGCGCGACGCGCGAATGTGTGAGTAAGGCGACGGCCAGATTTACGAGATGTCGCCTCCGGTTGAAGTCGACCTACCGTGTCACGGGACGACACGGAGGAGCGCATGAGCCGGCTCGATCAGGAGGCTCGCATGACTATCAAGGCATTGGCGGCGCGGGGAG
>NZ_VOSK01000403.1 GCF_009296175.1 Microvirga tunisiensis
AGTGTCATTCTGGAGCTATCTTGGCGATAGACTGGGAATTGCTGATGCGCCAGCCGTCCCGCGCCTGGCAGATCTGGTCAGCGACCGCTGCTCCTTAGCGTGATCGCCAACGGTTTTGCCCCTATTACATCGGACGTGAGTTTGAAGTCACGTCCGATGCTCTAGCGTTTATGGATCCCGGGCTCCGCGATGCGGCCCGGGACGACAGTTGAGCCGTTTCTATCGGCCCCCGTCATCGCTGGCCTTGTGCCGGTGATCCGGATCTTCCTTGCCTCTCGCCTCATCCTGAGGAGCCTGCGGAGCAGGCGTCTCGAAGGAGGGTCCAGAGCGCACGGGAGACGCCCTCGTCCTTCGAGACACCGCCATCGGCGGCCCTCAGGATGAGGGCTTAAGGGTGACGCATCTCCTGATCGGGATGGCCGTCCCCGGATCAAGTCCGGGGACGGCCATGACGTGAGATGCCATTCACGAATTCGCGCAGGTCGCCGCAAGACGGCGCATGAAGGCCATACCGGCCTCGAGCTGTTCCAGGGTAATGTACTCGTCAGGCTGATGCGCCTGATTGATCGAGCCGGGTCCGCAGACGACGGTGGGAATTCCGGCGGCCTGGTAATGGCCGGCCTCGGTGCCGAAGGGCACGGTCTGCGTGTGGTTCTTGCCGGCAAGGCGCAGGGCCAGAACTTCCGCGGCCGAGCCGGGATCTGGCGCGAGGCCCGGCACGTCCGCATGAAGAACGGTCTCGATCCGTCCGAACGCGCCGAAGCGATTGAGACGTTTCAACGCGACCTCCTCGACGAACCGGTTGAGCCGGTCGGGGATCTCCTGCGGATCGAGGCTCGGCAGGCCGCGGAACTCCCAATGGAAGGTGCAGGTCTTCGACAGGATGTTGCGCGCCGTGCCCCCTGAGATCGTGCCGACATGCACTGTCGTGTAGGGCGGATCGAAGCGCCCGCTGGAGTCGCCGCGCTCCATCATGTCGTCGCCGATGCGGTTCAGTTCCGCAATCAGTTCGGCGGCCGTCATCACGGCGCTGGCGCCGAGATAGGGCTTTGACGAATGCGCCTCGAAACCATGCACCGTGGTGGAGAAGGTCACGACGCTTTTATGCGCGTCCACCACCTCCAGCATCGTCGGCTCGCCGACGATGGCGGCTTTCGGCACGGGCAGATCGTGTCCAAGACGGCGGATGGTGTCGACGACCCCGAGGCAGGTCGTCTCCTCGTCATAGGAGAGCATGATGTGGATCGGCGTCGTGAGATGGGCGGCCTGAAACTCAGGCACCATTGCGAGCGCCAGCGCGTCGAATGCCTTCATGTCCACCGCGCCGCGTCCATAGGCACGCCCGTTCTCCACGCGAAGGGTGAAAGGATCGGACGTCCAGGCCTGGCCCGTCACCGGCACCACGTCCGTATGGCCGGAGAGCACGATCCCGCCCCGATCCTGCGGCCCGATCGTGGCATAGATCGCCGCCTTGTCGCCTGCCTCGTTCGGCACGCGCACATAGGGCACGTTCCAACTCTCCAGATAGCTCTCGACGAAGTCGATCAGGGGCAGGTTCGACTTCGAACTCACGGTATCGAACGAAACGAGCTTCGCCAGCATGTCGAGCGGCGTCAGCCGCTGATTGTCGGGGGACATTAAAAACCTCAGTGCAGCACGCGCTTGGTGCGGGGAATGTCGAGCGAGAAGGCGGGAATTTCGACGTCGAAGGTTTCGCCGGTGGTGGTCTCCATCAGATAGGTCCCCTGCATGGTCCCGCTCGGCGTCGGCAGGGGACATCCACTCGTATAGCTGAAGCTCTCGCCGGGACCCAGCACGGGTTCCTCTCCGACCACGCCCGCGCCGCGCACCTCCTGGACCTGACCATGCTCGTCGGTGATCTGCCAATGACGGGCGCGAAGCTGAACTCTCTCCAGGCTCGCATTGATGATCTCGACCGTATAGGCAAAGAAATAGCGGCTCTGCTCGGGAGAGGATTCTTCGGGCATGTAGCGGGGTGTCACCGTCACCGAGATGCCGCGGGTCACAGCTTGATACATGAGCCTGCCTCATGCCGGTCGTGGAGTTCCATTGGCCCGTGGTACGGCGGCCTTGGGGCCTCGTCAATCGACCGGGACGGGAATGCGCCCGCCGACGGCCTGCTCGTCGGAAAACCCCGGGCAAGGAAAGCGATTGAGAATTCCGTAACAACCCTCGTGCATCGTGCGGAACCAGGAGGCCGCGTCAGCGAAAAGGGGTCCCGGTTTTCCGCTCCCGACGATGCGCTCATCCAAAAATAGCGGGCATCGGCTTGATCCCAAAAGCGGTTTCCACTTTTGGGTCCGATGCTCTAGAGATACTGCCAGGCTCAACAATTCAATGAGGGCGGCCCCCTCGGAAGACGAACATGGTTGCGTTCAAAGACGGGATTCAATCGGCTGATGCCATCATGCGCCTTGCCGAGGCTGGGGCCATCAAAGCGGAGACGCCCTTCGCCTCCGATCAGGTCCAGCCGGCAAGCCTCGATCTGAGGCTGGGGCGCCGCGCCTACCGGGTCCGCGCCAGCTTCCTGCCGGGGCGCAATCATACGGTGCAAGACCGGCTCGACCAATTGAGCTTCCACGAGATCGACCTGAGCAAGGGCGCCATCCTGGAAACGGGCAGCGTCTACATCGCCGAGCTGCAGGAGGAGCTGGCCCTGCCGGAGGATCTGTCGGCTGCCGCAAACCCCAAGAGCTCGACCGGCCGAATCGACGTCTTCACCCGGGTCATCACCGATCGCAGCCAGGAATTCGACACGATCGGCGCCGGTTACCGCGGCCGTCTTTATGCCGAGATCTCGCCGCGCACCTTCCCGGTGCTGGTCAGAACCGGCACGCGGCTGTCGCAGCTGCGCCTGCGCAAGGGAGACGTGCGCCTCAGCGATGCCGAACTCCAGGCAGTTCACGAGCGGGAGCGGGTCGTGACCTCCGCTGAGCCGTCCATTCAGGACGGTGTCGCCGTGAGCGTGGATCTTTCGGGCTTCGGCCCCGACAACCTCATCGGCTATCGGGCCAAGCGCTATACGGGCTTGGTCGATGTGGACAAGCCCGGCTCCTGCCGCGTTGCAGATTTCTGGGAGCCGCTCTATGCCGAGGCCAGCAGGACCCTGATCCTGGATCCAGGCCAGTTCTACATTCTCGCCTCCAAGGAGGCGGTGCATGTGCCGCCGGATTACGCCGCCGAGATGGTGCCCTTCGATCCTCTCGTGGGCGAGTTCCGGGTCCACTATGCCGGCTTCTTCGATCCGGGCTTCGGTCACGCGGAAGCAGGAGGGGAGGGGGCCCGGGCGGTGCTCGAGGTGCGCTCGCGCGACGTTCCCTTCATCCTCGAGGATGGGCAGATCGTCGGGCGCCTCGTCTATGAGCGCATGGCCGAGCGCCCCAAGGTGCTCTACGGCGCGGGCGCCGGTTCGAACTACCAGGCGCAGGGCCTGAAGCTCTCCAAGCACTTCCGCTGAGCTTTTGCGACGCCCCCGTCGACCCTCTTGCCGGATCCCGGCAATGCCGGATATGAATTAGGAACGCGGGCGTAGTTCAGAGGTAGAACGTCAGCTTCCCAAGCTGAATGTCGTGGGTTCGATTCCCATCGCCCGCTCCATCCAACTCTCTGGATGGTAAGGCTTTCCGACGCTCTGCCACTCATCTCGCGTTCTTCACGATCCCTATAGGCTGTTCAGGCCCCGTTCTTCGCGGTGCGGTGGCCGATTCGAAGCTCCGCCGGACATCGACACGGAAAGACTCTCGCGAGCCTACGATGACTTCCCGGGACCGCGCGAAGTATAAAAATGCTCCGCCGGAATGTTCCAACGGAGCAAGTTACGAAGGTCCCGGTCAGGGTTGCGGGAGGATAAGGCCTTCGAGAACGGATCATCCCCGATCGGCAGGGATGTCGTGGCAACGCAGCCGCTCAGAAGGGGCCACGCCACTGCCGGCCTAATAGCACGGTCCATAGGGATAATAGCCGCACAGGCCGCCGTCGCCGTAACCAAGGTCAGGGTTCGCCGCCTCGGCCGCTCCCATCGCGGTACCGGCGGCAACGCCAGCCGCCGTGGCACCCGCACCATACCAAGCACCATGATAGACGGGGGCATGCCAATAGCGGCCACCCGCCCACGCTCCGCCGCGGTAGCCGCCAAAGCGCGCTGCATCGAATCCACCGGCGTGGAAGCCGCCTGCACGGAAGCCGCCTGCATGGAAGCCGCCGCCGAAGGCTGCGAAATGGTCGATGAACAGCGCAGCCGGTCCGCTCGATCCGGCGAGGCTTCCTTCCAGCACCACGACATCGAAGGTCAGGTTCCCGCCTTCGAGTTTCGGCGTCTTCAGCGTCACCACGGCGTCGCTGACCTTCGAGCCGTCACCGCCCAGGACCGATACGGTGGCGTTGGGCGGATCCTTGGCGAAGCTGTCCTTGCCCTCGTCCCATTGCATGATGAACTGCTCGGTCATCACGTGACCCGCTGCTCGCACCGGACGATCGGCGAACACGATCGAGTTTGGCGCCACGCCGGTCAGGGTCAGCTTGCCGCCTTCCAGCTTCGCGCCCGCCGCGTTCAGCACGGCGAGCGACGGAACCGGACCTGTAGGCGTGGTCTGGCCAATGGTTTTCTCGAGCGGCACATGAGGTTTGATCGTCGCGTCCTGGGACAGCGCGACCCCTGGCGCGAGCAACAGAGAGCCGACGAGGATAAGGTTGGACACACGGCATATCACAGGCATGGCTCATCTCCTGATGGGGACCTGCATCGAAAGGCGCGTCGGGCGGAGCCTGCCCGCTGCGGGTCCCGGCTCCCGGCAGAATCAGGGGCGGAGCCTGCCCGCTGCGGGTCCCGGCTCCCGGCAGAATCAGCCCGGAGAGGGTATCTGAGGGGGCAGGCCGTGCTTGACCGGGTGGGCCATCCGCTTGACATGTCCGGACACCGGCACCGAAT
>NZ_VOSK01000404.1 GCF_009296175.1 Microvirga tunisiensis
ACACCTATCGCTGCCCAGCCGGGGAGCGCCTGACGCGGCGGTTTACGTCGATTGAGAACGGCATGGCTCTGCACGTGTACTGGACCACCTGCTGCGAGCGGTGTGCCCTGAAGGAGCTGTGTACGACCGGCAAGCAGCGGCGCATCAAGCGCTGGGAGCACGAGGATGTGCTCGATGCGATGCAGGAGCGGCTCGACCGGGCACCGGCGACGGCACGCCTGCGGCGCCAGACGGTGGAGCACCCGTTTGGAACGATCAAGGCGTGGATGGGCGCCACGCACTTCTTGACCCGGACCCTGGAGCGGGTGCGCACGGAGATGAGCCTGCACGTGCTGGCCTACAATCTGAAGCGGGTTCTGGCGATCCTCGGGCCAGGACCGCTGCTGGTGGCAATCCAGTCCTGAGGGAGCATCGCACTAGGCGTCCAGGCTGAGCACGATGGCTCGGACACCATCGGGACGGACATCCAGCCTGATCGATGAGCCAAATAGCCGTTGGCACTCGCGCCTCCACCGATCAGAGAACCACAGGATGCACTCAGTCGGTCGCGAGCCGCGTTTTGACACGGCCTCGACCCATTCCGGACCATCCGATGGTAGGGACCCATGCTGGACAGAGCGCTTGATCCCATTGCCCGGAAGTTCAAGGCCCGTCCCGCGACACTGCTTCCTCGACGGTAGGTGCCAGGTTTTGCAGTCTGCTACGGAACCGACCCGGGAGGAGGCGGAAGGTTCCACCCGCATCGGGCGACGTTTCTGCGGTCGGACAGTGCGGAGGCGGCTATAATCTCTTGGCTTGGGTTCGGAGCGCCGCCCACTACTCCTTGGTCAGGCGGGGAGAGGCCGAGGAAACGTGCTCATCTCTTTCTCTCCCACACGAGCACTCGCGAGTATTCCCGCGCCGGCTGAGGCCTGATTGCGAACCTGTTTTACTGAAGAGGTGCGGTGGCGTTCCATAGGTCCGCACGAAGACTCCGCGAAATCTTCAAAACGCATTCCATACTGGGCGTTTCGCGAATTCGATTACGCTGCTGGGCCGGAGAGGCTATCGGGTCGGAATCAAAACCTTACCAAATCCGTCGTCGTGATACGGTCGGCAGACGCGTCCATTTTGACTGTGTTGCCCACGGCATCATGAAAGGACCCTCACCATGACCGACGAACCGAACACCAGGGTTGATCGACGGGACTTCATGATCGCAGCCATTGCGTCGGCTGCCCTCGTTGCCGAGGCTGGCGCGGCGAACGCCCAAGGCACGACGGCATCGTCCCCTGATCCTTCACCGGCTCTGCCTCAGGGAACGGCCTATACCGGCGACGTGATCAGCGGAAAGAAGGTCATCAGCGCGCTGAACGTCGATGATCTGGAGCCCGGCAAGAAGCACCTCTTCTATTTCCAGGGGGTGCAGATGGTCACGGGCCAGCATTGGTACGTGTCCGTGGTGGTGGCCAGGGGCGCCCGGCCGGGCAAACGCATTGCCCTCGTCAGCGGCGTGCACGGCGATGAGATCAGCCCGGTGCACACGATCCAAACCGTGATGGATCAGCTCGATCCGGCCCAGATGTCGGGCACGGTCCTGGCGGTGCTGGACGTCTCCCGTCCGGCGCTCGAAGGCATGGCCCGCCGATGGCCCAGTTCGGGCAGGGGCATCGACCTCATCGACATCAACCGCGAGTGGCCCGGCAACGAGAACGGCGCCAGCGCGCCCGGCCGGCACGCCGGACTTGTGTTCAACAGGCTCCTCAAGCCGAACGCCGACTACGCGATCGACTTCCACACCGCGGCCACGGGGATGGACATGACGGCGTTCCACTTGGCGCGGATGGACCTGCCCGAGGTAAGGGCGATGGCGGAGCTGTTCCCCATCGACCACGTCTTCGACAATCCGGCCTATCCCACCCTCCTGGCCAACGCGCTCATCGCAGCCGGCATCTCCGCCTTCACGCCCGAGATTGGCGCGCCGCGCATCCTCGACCGCAGGATGATCCCGCTGTTCGTCGAAGGCACGATGAACGTGCTCAAGCACCACGGGATCGTCACTGGAGCGATGGGCCGCACCGGGAAGGACACGGGGCTGTTCATCGGCAACGACACCCACGTCGTCTTGGCGACCCAGGGCGGCTTCGTCGAGCTTCTGGTCGCGCTGAACGACAAGGTCGATGTTGGCCAGAAGGTCGCGATCCAGCGCAACGCCTTCGGCGAAGTCGTTGCGGAGTACACCTGCGAGGTGGCTGGCGAGGTGGCGGCCCGCCGCACCGATGCGACTGCCGAGCCCGGCACGCCGCTTGTGTTCGTCCTCTTCAACAGTGCCCGCCCGGAGGGAGCGGATCCTTATCCTGAGTGAGGTCTAACGGATTAGCATTGGTAGACATATACGGGCGTCCACGGACGTCGGTTACACAAGGTGCGCCCCCTCGGTCGACAGACATGCGCCAGCTCGGTTGAACCGTCCGTCGGCCGATCATGCCCTTGATGCAAGGAACTGTATTTTCCACTGAGAAATGGCTGCTCCTGGCACTCCTGAGACGTAAGCACATGGTCCGCTTCGGCGCTCAAGAGCCGCCGTTCGTTGAACCGCCGGAAGGTGAATGTTTGACCCCATGCGGACATTCACAATCTCCGCTTGGGACAGCGACGGGCCACACAGCCTGCCGACTGAATGCCACGTCAGCCAGGTGACATTTAGCGAGAGTATACGAGGGCCTCAGTGCCGCCTTGCTCGACTCCGGTGCCCGGTGGAAGTTCGTCCATCGCGTACCGAGGGCACATGACGAGGTGGGGAGCATGCCTCCTGTAGCTCCAACAATTCCATAGCCTTTTGTTATGGGGATGGCTCCAGTTTTTAGGGAATGAACACAGAGCGGACGCAACCGTCCTCCTTGTGCTTGAACATGGCGTAGCCACGCGGTGCATCTTCGAGCGAAAATCGGTGCGTCGCCAGAAACGATGGGTTCAGCTCTCCCTTCTGCGCATGGTCGAGCAGGCGGTCCATGTAAGCCTGCCCATGCTGCTGGGCCGTGCGCACCGTCAGGCCCTTGTTCATGATCGCCCCAATCGGAAACTTGTCCATCACGCCGTAGACACCCAGGATCGAAAGGGTCCCCCCTTTGCGGCAGGCCAGGATTGCCTCGCGCAACGCTTGGCCGCGATCTGTGTGCATGTACATGAGCTGCTTGGCGCGGTCGTAGGCGTATTGCAGACCGGTGCCGTGCGCCTCCATGCCGACCGCGTCGATGCACGCGTCGGGGCCCCGGCCGCCTGTCATTTCCTTGAGCACCTCCAGGACGCTGTCGACCTCCTCGTAGTTGATGGTCTCGGAGCCGACATGCTCGCGGGCCATCTGCAACCGCTCGGGCAGGCGGTCGATCCCGATCACCCGCTCGGCTCCCATCAGGAAGGCGCTCCTCTGGGCCATCAGCCCGACGCCGCCGCAGCCCCACACGGCCACCACGTCGCCGGGCTGAATGTTGCAGAAATCCGCCCCCATGTAGCCGGTCGGGGCCGCATCAGACAGAAACAGCACCTGCTCGTCCGGCACACCATCCGGCACCTTGAAGCAATCGTTGTCGGCAAACGGCACGCGCACATACTGGGCGTGCGCTCCGGCATAGCCGCCGAATGCGTGGGTATAGCCGTAGATGCCAGCGGTCGGATAGCCGAAGACGGGTTCCTGCAACTCGGGTTTGGGATGGGTGTTGTCGCACAGCGAATAAAGTTTGTTCTTACAGTACCAGCACTGGCCGCAGGTGATGAAGGACGGCACCACGACCCGATCCCCCTTCTTGACCTTCTTCACCTCAGGCCCGACGTCCTCGACCACGCCCATGAACTCGTGGCCGATCACGTCACCGGCCTTCATGGTCGGGATGTAGCCGTCGATGAAGTGCAGGTCCGAGCCGCAGGTGGTCGACATGGTGACCCGCAGGATGCAGTCGTGCGGATTGACGATCTCGGGATCCTTGACGGTCTCGACACGCAGATCGTTGACGCCGTTCCAGATGAGCGCACGCATGAGAAGCCTCCTCGTCAGCGAGGGTCAGTCCGAGCCGCCGGCTGGCGCTCGGTGGTCGGGATCTCGCCGGTCTGGACGAGGGCCTTGAAGAAGTGCAGCGACTTGCTCGCAAGCGCCGCCGGTGCCGTATTGCCCAGCATCTGGATAGCGATCCGGCCGAGCATGCCACCGGGCGGATCGAGGCTGGCACGCAGGACCACCACGGTGCCGCGGTTGCCGGTAGCGGGGCGGAAGCGCACGGACGCTTCCCGGATCAGAGCGCCGTCGCCTTGTGCCTTCCAGCGCATGAACTCGCCCGGCTGGTCATCGGCCAAGCGCATGTCCCAGGAGCCGAGATTGTGTCCGGCGCTCCAGCGTGTCTGCCCGTCACCCGTGGGCTGGACGTCGGCAAAGGGCGCCATGATCCGCCTCATGGTTTCCGGATCGCGCCAGCGACGGTAAAGTTCGTCAGCGGGAACGTCCTCGATCGTAATCGAGCGCTCGACCTCCGGCTCGTGCCCAGCAGCCGATCGTCGGTTCGGATCTGTGCTGGTCCGACTCCCGTTATGGCGCATTTGGGCGCCGATCAGACCGACGGCGGCCACGCCAGCGGCCGCCGCGAGGGCGAGCCCAACGATGCCAGGGCTAGTTGTCTGGATGCGAGACCTCCTTGGCATGAGCGATGACCTGGAGGGCTGGCGGCAACGCGTCTGCATCGGGTGGCTTGTAGCGGCGGTTGGCGAGCTTCGGCTCGGCAGCCAGGCGGCTTCGCACAACCTCATCCGGGGATCGCCCCTTGAGCACGCGTTGACGTCTTCTGTTATAGGCCTGATTGAAGCCCTTGAGCAGCGTCTCGAGGTCCCGATGGCTGTAGATGGTGATGCCCAGCACCTCGCGCTGCACCCGCCCGTTGAAGCGCTCCACGAGACCATTGG
>NZ_VOSK01000405.1 GCF_009296175.1 Microvirga tunisiensis
ATAGAGACAAGTATCCATAGCGGGGCTCCTCAACCGTTGCACACCCCGCATCCGCCTCATCAATCTTCACGAAAGCTATTCCAAATCAAGCACTTGAAGCGAGTAATAAAATTGCTCACCAGCCTCTAAGATGCCTCGTCCTTCAGGGCGGGGAGTCTCACTTGTAGTTGCCAGCCTGTCCCATCAGTTGCGACTTCGGGGTTATCTCGCGGGGCTCATTCATCGCCGTCAATGCGAGAGAGTACGCCTCCTCAGGGTTTGCTATCGACGCCTGTTTTGTCGGCGATGCATTCAGTGTACTTCAATATATTAAAATAATACCTCACACTCGCGCGCTTTCATGCGCCCCGGCGATAGATGCGGCTCAAGAAAGCTCCTTGCCATTTGGAGCCGAGAATTGAAGTAGGTCTCGGACTATGTAATCGATTACGCGAATTTACCCCTTTGATATCTGCGGAATCTGTGGCTAGGAAGACGCGGCGCAGATTCGCTAGGAAGCGTCGTTCGGTTGCTCGGGCTGGGTGGGGCTTCTTTTTCCTCCCTGGCAGGAAAAGAAGAATGTTCACTCACAACCAGATTTGGGCTGCCTTTGATGCAATTGCAGATTCGCAAGGGATATCAGTCTCGGCTCTCGCCAAAAGCGCCGGCTTGGATGCGACCTCATTCAATCTCTCGAAGCGGATTAGCCGTGAGGGCCGCGCGCGATGGCCATCGTCCGAGTCTCTCGCCAAGGTTCTCAAAGCTGCAAATCTCGATCTGAGAGCATTAGCCGACATCATCGGCTCCATTCCAGACGAGGAAGCCGGGAAAGCCCAACTTCGCGGATCGAAGCCAAAAGGACAAAGGATCCAGCGTGGTCGAACAGGGAACCGCACAACGGTGTGAGATCGTTATAGCCGAAGGCCTCGCCCTTCCCTGGCGTGATGCTAGGGAACTATGTGCGATCCGCAAGCGTAATCGGGCGGGCGAGGGCAACCAGTCGTGTCCCCGCTGCTACACGCATGCGGAGTGCGTGCGTATCAGGCTCCAACGGGACCCCGTTCGGCTCTGCCCGGGGCTGGGTTTTCTGCGCCTTCGTGCTAGGATTGCACCAGTTGCTTCTCCCGAACCCGACAGTTGTGGGTTGGCACATGATCCCGCACGAAGCAGTCCAATCCAATCGCCTGCTGGCTTCGTTCGAGCCTGAAGATTTCAGGTGGCTAGGATGCCACCTCGAGCGGGTGACGCTAACGCAAGGAAGAATTCCTTCAATTGGCCGCAATGAACTCCAGCATATCTGCTTCGCTCATAACGCTATAGGATCTCTGGACAAGGTCATGCATGGCGGCAGGGCGATTGTAGTGGCTATGTTCGAGAGGTCGATATCGCTCTGTACCACGCACCCTCGTCTCGATTTCCGGAGCGTAGCGCCGGATCCGACGAAAGATGATGGATGAGTCGACATTGGCGCTATGTTCCTGCCTCATCTCGGCGAGATCGCGATAGTTGATGCCCTACTTGCGGCACCAGCGCATGTGTAACAGGATGATCTCGGCCGGTCAGCGACGGCGCTTGAACAGAGACGCCAGGGCGGCTTCTCAGATAGCCGCCACCCGCTACACCACCAAGGTTAAGACAACGTAGTCTTATGGACTGTGGTCTTCTGACAATGGCATAAGTCGGTAGCGGTAAGTTCATTGTGGCAGATCCTGCCGTAGAACGTCGGCATCCGCTCAAAGGACTCGAGAACGATGCGGCTCGAGCCTCTGCGCCTGACCTCAATGCCGTTCGCTGGATACGGGGCTCGAGAGGCGGAAAGTGGAACAGTCCGCACTATCTAACGCTGTCCCTGAGGTTTCGGCATCGGTCCAGAGTGGCGTGCCGGCGGAGCCGCAATCAGGCGGAAGTGAAGCGGTGGCGACTTCCAGTCAAACGGCAGTTGCAATGGAACCGTGCAGTTCGTGAACAGGCTCTGCCCTTCGGCATTCTTGACCTCAAACACATAACCCGGCCGCTCCATCCCGGCACATTCCGGCCAACGGTCGTACGCAATCCAGTCGCTCATCTCTACGTCCTCTTCGGGCGCACGAATGTGCGAATTCAGAGATAAAAATCGCCTTTGGCGAGCGTGATAAGTCCGGCCACTTTGACCTGGAAGTCCGCAGCCTTGTCGCCATTGATGTCGCCGGACAACACCCCACCCGAAAACCCGAGCTCCCCGGCCATTCCGCTGAATGCAGTCTTGCCGATGAACTTGAAGGCCTGATTGCCGCCGGTCGTGGTGTTGGCGTCGATGCTACGCAGGTCGATGTGATCCTGACCACGGACGAAGCCTTTGATCGTGTCGATGCTGGAGCCACGGGATTCACCGGCCGATTTGAAGATAAACGTATCCCGCCCTGTGCCGCCGCTGAGGATATCGCGCCCGGCTCCTCCGAGAAGGAGATCATCACCGGAACCACCGTCTAGGGTGTCATGGCCACCCCGCCCGGTCAGTGTGTCGTTTCCTGCGCCACCCTTGATCGCGTTAGCGGCATTGTTGCCACGCAAGGCGTCGGCATGGGTGCTCCCCAGCAGGTTCTCGATGGCCACGTAGATATCGCCCATGGCCTCGCCCGTGTTGAGCGAGCGCGACAGAAGATCAGCCCGCACTCCCGCACCTGCTCCGCTGTAGCTGGCGTAGTCGGTGCCGGCTCCTCCGTCGAGCCGGTCTCCACCGGCGCCACCATGCAGGATGTCGTTCCCGCGGTGGCCATAGAGTCTGTCGTTCCCAGCCCCACCATACAACCGATCGTTGCCAGCCCCGCCCGACACACTCAGATCCGGGGTAACAAGCGCCGGGGGAGTGACCGTTGGTTCGACGGGGGGAGGGACGGTCGGTTCAACCGGGACTGTCAGTGTGCTGAGAGTGGCCATTGTCGTGCCGGACAGAAGGTCTTCGGAAGAATAACGTCCATCGAGAAACTGGAACCATTCGATTCCCCAGACAATGTCCTTGCCATCCGGCGCATCCGTCCGATGGTCAACGACGTGGGTTGATCCATCAGTGAGCTGCGTGACGCTGTAGTGCGCGCGTTCGCCGCTGAAAACCGCGGTATCGCTTCCGACACCGCCGTTCAGAACGTCGTCTCCGGCGCCACCGGTTAGGGTGTCGGCACCAGTTCCACCCTGGAGGGTGTTCGCGGCTTGATTGCCGATCAGGGTGTCGTTGCCGGATCCGCCGACCGCATTCTCAATCAGCGAGCGCGTGTCGTTGTTGTAGAGCAGTGCATTGGCGATGTTGCCAGCGGCGACCTTGGAGCCATTGTAGTGGAGCTTGGCCAGCTGGGTGGTCGACGTGGTTGTCCATTCGCCGGGTCGAAGGTCGACTTTGAGGTCGCTCGTATAGGGCGAGAAATCGTAGGTGTCAGCGCCACCGCCATCCCAGAGCGTCTGGAAGATCCGGTTCGCCCCGGCCGCGCCTTGGCCGACACCATTGACGAACATCTCGCCCGTGGCCGGGCTCCAGGTGTAGGTCGTGTTGGAACCATTGGTGGCAAAGTTGGCCCCGTACATATATTGCAGAGCCGCAATGTCATACATCATGAGCGACTGGGCATAGCCCGCGCTCTCGTTCACGTAGCCCGTTGTCGTCGAGGCGCCCACATAGGAGCGGTAGCTCATGACCGTGTATTCCATCGAGTCACGATCCTGCGGCATGATGAAATGCTCGTGCGCGTGCTCAAGCCCGAGCGTGTGGCCGATCTCATGGATGAAGGTCAGGTTGGCGTAGCTGCCCTTCTGCGGCGCATCATAAATGCCGCTGGAATTGTTGAACCATGCATCCCCGCCTGAGGCATTCATCGTCGGGAAATAGGCCCAGGCTGTGCCGGGTTTGTCCGACATGGCAAAGCGCAAATCTGCATGCTGCGTCGCGGTCTCCGCAATTTCCGTAAAGCTGAGATTGGCAACGGAGGCGTACAGCTTCAGGGCAGCGCGGGTCGCCGTCTGCTGCGCGGCGTTCAGGGCCTCGAAGTTACTAAGGGGCTCACCGGCTCCATAGGCGCTGCCATAAAACGAGGCGCCGGCCGGAAAGCTGTAGGTGAAGCTATTGACTGCCCATTTCAGGTCGCCCAGGACACTATCGATGTAAGCGTTGCCGGTTGGGCTGTAGGTCACAACAGCAGGCATAAGTCCATCCAGTCTTATTCGAGAATAGTTTGCGCACTGGCCACGCTACCCCTCCTTCTTCGAAGAAGCTCGAGAATAACGTGTGCTCATCTTGCTGGTCTAAAGCAGATAGGAATTATTCTTCTTCTCAAGGGCCACTCGTAGCTTGGCTGCTCGCTGCTTTACAGCGTGTACCGTTCACCTATACGGTAGAAGCATCGCTACAAGGGATATTATCTTACGTTTCTACTACAACTACGGCAGGAATAAGTTCGCGCATAATTTTTTCGAAGAAGCCAGAGGAAGCTCGGGAGAACTTGGCCCTATTCTTCTGAGGGTTCAGGCTGCGATAACAGGTGGAGTAGGGGAAACCAAGCTTCTGGAAGGGCCTCTTGCGAGGCGACGCTGTACATCAGCGCGAGCTCTCGGCCAAGGTAGGATAGGAGGTCCGAATAGGCGATCGGGGCCGGGGTATAAACCCTTCTGCTCCAGATACTCTCATTGGCCAACATGACGGAACCATTCACCCGAAGGTCTCTGAACAGGTAACCCGGCGCGCCTGAATAGGTTCACAGTGATGGCGGAGGTTCCTAGTGCAAATGCCGCAGACGCAAGTGCCACCGCGGGTCTCAGCGGCGGTGGCCAAGCTTTCATGAACCCAGCCGTTCTTATGCACGAGAGGGCTGGAGAGGGCTGGCGGATGTAGCTTAAGCGCTTGAAGCAGCGTAGGATTTGGTTGCTGAGACCAACCCCTGCCACCGATTGCACTGTGCCACACCCGCCATGA
>NZ_VOSK01000406.1 GCF_009296175.1 Microvirga tunisiensis
GGTCATCGACCGCATCATCGTTCACGACGGCAGCTTGGAGATCCGTCATGTCATTCCCTTGCGCAGCCCTCCGCCGGGACGTGAGAGCACTGCTGACCCAGTTGCTCGATTGCGTTCGGATCGTATGCAGCCAGCAGCGCTGGTGCGAGGCATGGAACACCCGGGAAGCCGCCGCCCGCAGGCCCTTGTGATCGTCGGCTATCACCAGCTTCACGCCGCGCAAGCCGCGATCAGCCAAAGAGCGCAGGAAGGCGGTCCAGAACGGTTCGGCCTCCGAGGCACCGGTGGCAACTCCCAGCACCTCGCGCCGGCCATCGGCATTGACGCCCACGGCCAGTATCACGGCCGTGGTGACGATCCGGCCAGCCTCTCGCGTCTTCAAGTAGGTGGCGTCGATCCACAGGTAGGGCCATTCGCCCTCGATCGACCAGGTCAGGAAGGCTTTCACCCGCTCGTCGATCTCCTCGCACAGGCGGGAGACTTGGCTCTTCGAGATGCCGGACCCGCCCATCGCTCTGACCAGGTCGTTGACGGACCGATACCTCTCGCGCAGCGCCTGAGTGATGTGCTCCCACGTGCCGTTCTCGCGCCATTGCGCATAATGGTAGAAGACGGCGTAGCGCGGCGGATACTCGTGCGGCAGCATCCGCCATTGGGCTCCTGTCCGGAGCAGGTAGAAGATCGCATCCAAGATGCGCCGCAGGGGATAGGTCTGCCGCCGCCCGGCCGGATGGCTGCGGGGAACGAGGGGCGCGAGCAGCGCCCATTCGGCATCGGTGAGATCGCTGGCATAGACACAGGCATCCATGGCGGGGCTCCCGGATCGTCAAACAGCCCACATCCGCAGGAGCGGCCAGCTCCAAACCTATGTTGAATCAAACACTTGGTTCGAGCAATAAAATTGCTCACCAGCCTCTCAGTGGGTCGGCAACAGGTGCGGTTGAGATGTGATCTTCAGCAGCGCTCCAGAGGCAAGTTACCGGCCTTCAGGCAGCAGCTTGATTCAAGGAAGCATTCTAACGCACCGATCAAAGGGATGCTTGGAGCATCAAAGTTGATCAATGTCGGCCCCGGCGCCTCGCTTGTGCGCATTGCAACGGTCCTGGAGTCCGTTTTTATTAATTCCTATTTGCCTCCAATGCTTCCAACCGCATGCTTCCAACCGCATCATTGCAAGCGCTTGAAAATGCGTTATAAAGTATTACTGTCAGTAGAAAGACTAAATATGAAGATCGTAATTACCGGGAACATGGGCTACGTTGGATCCAGTGTGGTGGCGCATCTTCGTAGAGTGTTTCCGGCTGCAACCATTGTTGGAGTCGATAGTGGTTTGTTTGGGCACTATCTAACTCAGCGTGCAATCCCAGAGCGTAATCTCGATACTCAGATCTACCGAGATATTCGTGATCCGCTCGAAGATGTCTTCTCCGGTGCAGATGTTGTTGTTCACCTTGCTGCAGTTTCGAACGATCCTATGGGATTGCGCTTCGAAGGCGTCACAAAGGAAGTGAATGAGTCGACGAGCATTCAACTCGCTGAACTCGCAGCGTGCAGCAAGGTGCGACATTTCATTTTTGCATCAAGCTGCTCAATATATGGTCTCGCCGACGGCACTGCACGTTCGGAGGACGATACCCTGAACCCGTTGACCGCTTATGCACGATCTAAAGTCGGAGCGGAGGTTGGCCTGCAGAAAATTGCGGTCAATACTGGTATGACTATCTGCGCTTTGAGATTTGCTACGGCATGCGGCTTCTCCGGCCGGACTAGGCTTGATCTTGTATTAAATGATTTCGTTGCATCTGCTTTATCGACTGGCCGTATCTCCGTACTAAGCGATGGGACGCCTTGGCGACCGCTGATTCACCTGAAGGATATGGCCCGTGCTATAGAATGGGCGATCGTTCGACCTGCGCCGAATGACGAATGTTTCCTTGCGGTCAACGTCGGGAGCGATGAGTGGAACTATCAGGTTGCTGATCTGGCTGAGGCAGTCCGCTCGTTTGTTGCCGGGACTACGATAGAGATCAACAAGAACGCTCAACCTGATAAACGATCCTATCGTGTAGACTTCTCGCGGTACAAGTCGATCGCACCTAATCATCAGCCCCAGGTTTCTCTCGAAGGCGCCATAAGGGACGTACGGGATGGATTACTCAGTATGGGTTTCAAAGACTCTGATTATCGCCACTCTAACCTGATGCGCCTCAACGTACTGGATGAACATCTTGCTGCCGGCAGGATCCAACCAAACCTTCGATGGTTGGCACATGAGAGTTGCAGTCGGGAGTCGCCTTCGCGGGTGGACAGGCCTCCAACCGTGAGTTCTAATGAAGTTGTTCATACCGTCTGAGGGCATGAGGGTGGTCGTTGCGACACAATTACTGACGGATCCAAGAGATTAACAACTCTCACCAGATACTCCTGCATTGGATCGGGATTGGAGCCTCACAGGCTTAAAGCCCGCCGCTAGAGCCTAATTGATGGCCTGGAACTACCCTTTGCCATCGACGTCACTGCCATCCGGCACAAGACCGGTTCCTCAAGCGGTTTTTGTAAACATACTGGTCTTATTAAGTATACATTCTTAACAAGGCCAGTATTTTCAGATAAATAGAAGTTATACTATAATATACTTCTTATGGGTAGGTAATGAACATGCTAATTCAGCCATATTTCTTGTGCATGAACACTTACTAAGTCTCAACACCAACCAAAAGTCTGGTCAGCGTCCAGACATTGCTAACAAGACCACTGTTGCCGCAGGCGGTCTATCGTTCCTAACATCAAAGATAAATTATGGGTTTACTAAAACGAATTCACGTTATTCAGCAGGAGCGCATACAAAATGGCAAGTCACATCCAATCAACGAAAGAAGTGATTCGTCACGTTCTATACAAAACTGGAGGAACTGCATTTATTCAGCTTATGAAAAAAGTAAAAGGCCTACACAGCGATCACTTATACGGCCAGACTATCGAAGAAAGATTTTCAAGCATTTATGATGATCAAGTATGGGGCGGCGGGGCTGGCTCTCGTTCAGGACCTGGATCAGATTATCAGGCAACCAGCAGTCTAACGGCTGCGCTTGCAGATCTCCTTGCCCGTCTTGAGGCTAAGCATGTTACAGATATCGGGTGTGGTGATTTCAGTTGGATGCAGTTCGTACGCGGAGATTTTGAATACTGCGGTATAGACGTGGTTGGGAAATTAATTTCTGAATTAGAAGAGAAATACAAGTCCCCAAGCCGCCGTTTCCTGCAGCTTGATGCAACCAAAGATGAACTCCCTAAAGGCGATACCGCTATATGTCGAGAGGTGCTATTCCATCTGTCATTCACTGACGCTAAACTCGTTTTGAACAATTTGCGCAGAAATGGGTATACTTATATAATTGCCACGACTGATAACAACACGTGGTTCAATTCTGATATTATGAGTGGGGATCACAGGCCTTTAAATCTCGCAAAATCACCATTCAGTTTTCCAAATCCAATACACACTATTGAAGATGATAAAGTTAGTCATGGTCGAGTTCTTGCTGCGTGGCGAGTAGCCGATATTATCTGAATACGTATTCATATCTTGTAAGTAGATATCGATTGCCATAGAGCCTCCTCTTCGAAAGCAGAAATGCCGGATCCCCTGGCCCGAGTCGATCCGGGGCAACACCAGATGGTGCTTGATGGGAGACCGGAGATCGTCAGGCATCAGCCTCGTCTGCCTTGGCTACCTCTTGCAGGCGTTTGGCAAGGCCGTGTGGGAGCATGGCGTCGAGACCTCGATAAATCCAATCGAGGGAGCATGATATCGCTCACAAAGCTTCATGGCCGCGTCCACGCCGATGCGGCTCTGTCCGTTTTCGTGATTTGACCATACCGAGCGGGTGATTCCCGTCTGAATACTCAGATCCGTAATGCTGTCCGCAACCGCCCTTCGAAGCAGGCGCAGGCGTCGTGCAATCTCAGGAACTGCAGCAGGGTTTGCCCTTTTCGGGTAGTTTCTTGCCTTGGCCATCGCGCTTAATCTCACACCTCCACCTGCCGGAGTTTCTCGGCTCAATGGACAGGAAGGGCATGTCCGAAGCCGTGGTAGATCCAATCCAGGGACGCGCCAGTATTGAGGGCTATCCTTGATGCCACATCGATTGGGACAGTCCGTCGGCCATGCTCCCAGTTATTCCATGCGGTGTCGGTGACTCTGATGAAGTCGCAAAATGCCTTCGCCTGTCGGTAACCCAGCGCTAAGCGAAGAGCCTTCAATCGACCTCCGATGACCTCTGGCCTGTTCATTGCGCTAGCCAGCCTCAATGAGACACCTCAGTGTGACAGGGATGTGCAGCAGTGCGGACCGCTTCGCCCAAAATCGGGAAAAAAGCTTTCGGTTTCAGGAACTTATCATGGGGTGGCTGGGGCGCCAGGATTCGAACCTGGGAATGGCGGTACCAAAAACCGCTGCCTTACCACTTGGCGACGCCCCAATAGTATAGCGCCTACATAATCGGCAAGCACACGGCTGGCAACACCGTTTTGTGGGATCTCAGATATCTGCACGACGGGTGCAAATCTCCCCTTGCGGCGCTCCCCCCTGGCCGCTATAAGACCGGCCTCCCGAGAATAATCGGTGTCGGAGTGTAGCGCAGTCTGGTAGCGCACCACGTTCGGGACGTGGGGGTCGCAGGTTCAAATCCTGCCACTCCGACCATTCTTCTCCCGCAAAATCAATGACTTAGAAGAATTAGTAGTAACATTGGCAAAAGTCCGGGCTGAGCTGGCGGGTCGGGGTTCCGGCGCAGCGACAATTCTGATTCAATCCCCTGCATGTCACCGGCCCCGGATCTTGATGGCCTGTCGAACGCCGATCTGAAGCGGTTGGTGCTGGAGCTGTTGGG
>NZ_VOSK01000407.1 GCF_009296175.1 Microvirga tunisiensis
CGGCGCACGCATCACCTGGATGTTCACGACCGAAAAGGCCCGGGCCAAAATGAGCCGCGCCTATCCTAAACTCGCCCCTCTCGAGCCACTCGCCAAAGGGTCATAATCACTGTGCCGAGGATCTAGGGGATCCGTCTGGTGAGGTCGGCGACGATGACAAGCCTTCGCCTTCTGCCCCGGACCGGCGGGACCGACGGATCCACAAGCTCGAACAGGAGAACGCCGCACTCCGAGCGGAGGTGGCTGGCCTTCGCGAGCGGCTCAGCCGCTTGCGTCACATCGAGGCACATATGACCGAGACAGGTCGACGGATCGCCCCCCTCAACCCGTCCCTCGGTGAGACTGGGGAATGACCGTCCCTCGGAGCCGACCTGCGGACAGCAGGCCGCCGCGCGCAGAGTAGGTGAAGGGGTCGCGCGCCAGCGCGACGCTTGCGCCAGCCCCTTCGCCGGATCGAGCACGGTGGCATGTTGGGAGCGGGTCGGCGGGGCAGGCAAAGCACGTGCCATGGAGAAGGGTGCCATGACCTGCGTAGGGCAAGAACATGGGATGACGGGCCTTGTGCGCCATCTTGCGGAGGATCAAGCCTTCGCCGGGATCGGGTACGCTAAGGCGGCGAGGCTCGTTGAAGCGTTCGGGGCCGATCTCCCGCGGCTGTTGTCCGAAGGTGACCCAACCCCCTTCGTCCCGATTGTTGGAGTTGCCACTGCCGCGACCCTTATTGAAGCGTGGCGCGAAAGCCAAGCCCGCAATGACATCATGGTCTGGTTGGACGAAAACGGGTTGGACTCCCGCCTGGCCAGCAGGATCCTGCGCCTTTGGGGTGCCGATAGCGCCAGACGGATTCGGAAGCATCCCTACGCCCTCATGGCGCTCGCCGACTGGCACGCCGTCGATGCCACTGCGCAACGGCTCGGTGTCGCGCTGGACGATCCCGCCCGGCAGGTCGCCGCCGTGGAGGCGGTGCTGTACGAGCGCCTCCAACGACAGCACACGTGGACCATTGCTCGGGAGGTGGAAATCCGGGTCGGAAAGCTCCTCAGGATGCCCCAAGAGGCCGCCCGGCGGGCCGTGGCACTCGCGGAGCAGGTCGGGGCCGCCCTCCCGCTGAGAGGAGGATTCCAGCCTGCGGGTGCGGCCATGATGGAGCAGTACGTTACGGAGCGGATTCTGGATATGCTCGAAGGCCCCGCGACGGACGACCTGATCGCTCGAGAGGTGGGCAACACGGAATTGGAAACGTGGCTTGACGGCACCCGAGGGGCCATCGGGGTCGATCTCAACGAGGAGCAGCGCGCAGCGGTGCGGTTGGCGGTGCAGAGCCGCTTCGGGCTGGTGTTGGGCGGAGCAGGTGTTGGAAAGACTACCGTTCTGCGGGCAGTCTGCGCAGCGTGCGAGAGCTTTGGGCGTGTGGTTCACCTGATGGCGCTGGCCGGTCGTGCTGCGGTGCGGATGCGGGAGGCGACAGGCCGACCGTCATCCACGATCGCAGCCTTCCTCAAGGCCTGCGAAACAGACAAGGTGACCCTCGGGCCCGAAAGCCTCGTCGTGATCGACGAAAGCTCCATGGTCGATCTGCCCAACCTTTACAGGCTCTTGCGCCATCTCCCGGACGGCTGCCGCTTGCTCCTGGTCGGTGATGAGGCTCAACTTGGCCCCATCGGCTTTGGTCTTACGCTTCATGCCTTTACCGAGATCCACGCGATCCCGAAGGTGAGGCTGACACGCATCTACCGGCATTCAGAGGCTTCGGGAATCCCAATTGTAGCGGCGTCGGTGCGCAACGGCGTCCTGCCCTCGATCCCCTCCAGGATCGACGCTGGAGACGGTGTCATTCTTGTGCCAACCGTGAAAGCCCCGACCGCCGACGACGTAGTCGATATCGTGGCAACCCTCGGCGGCTTCACAGACGACCTCCGCATTCTCTCGCCCGTGAAGGCAGGGGACTCAGGCACCTTGGCACTGAACGCCAGCTTTCACGCAATCATGAGTCCTGGAAGATCGAGGTTCCCAGGTAGGGCCTTCGCCCTTGGTGAGCCGGTGATCTATGGGAAGAACGACTATCGGCGGGACTTGCGCAACGGCAGCCTCGGCACGGTGGTCGGTGTCGATCGCGGCGTGCTAACTGTGGACTTCGATGGTGGATTCCATGAGTTTGCTGGACCGGCCCTGGACGAACTGGCGCTCGCTTACGCCATCACAGTCCACAAGGCGCAGGGCAGCCAGTTTCGGAACATCGTAATGCCTGTGGTGCCTACGAGGATTCTGGACCGCTCGTTGATCTACACGGCCCTGACCCGCGCCTCCGAACGGGTCGTGCTTGTGGGCCAGCGAGACATCCTGGAAAACGCAGTCATCGCCATGTCGGCCGCCGGGCAGCGCGAGACCGGGTTCACGCTACTCTCCCGATCTGTATGAGACTTGCGGTCACGAGACGTTCGCGGATGTGGGTCTGGTGGCGTAAGGCAGTGGAAAAACGAACTACGATGAATTGAAGCCTTTACATCGCGCCAATTCATGATTTGTTCTAGGAAAAGCATCCATCGACCAGTGCTGACAAGTGCTGAGCGCACTGTTTGCCAGAGTTAGAAGTCGAGCCATTCGGGGGCACAATGAAGCTTATCGGGTTTCGCGTTCAGAACTTCCGTTCTATTGCCGACAGCGGTTTCATCAAGTTGGGTGACCTGACTTCACTGGTCGGGCGCAATGAGAGTGGCAAATCCAATCTTCTCCTGGCCCTGCACAGCCTCAATCCTCCAGACGGCCGGAAAGTGCTGTCCCCCATCAAGGACTTTCCACGCGACCGCCGTCTGGATGACTGCACCGACGAGACAGAGGTGGTCTCTTCGAGCTGGGAGCTGACCGAGACGGAAACGCAAACGCTCACGGAGCTTCTCGGGGAAGCCAGCCATGTCACCGAGGTGGTCGTGGGACGCCGCTACGGCAAAACCAATCTCTGGATCAGTCTGCCAGGCGCGAGGGCGCCCGTGGTCGCGGACAAGGATGTGAAGGCAGGCTTCCGCAAGCTCGACCCGGTCATCACCGCCGAGGTTGACCGCGTCCCGGAGGACAAGAGTGGCCCGTCCGCTACCGCTTGGGAGGAGTTGAAGAAAGCAGGGGAGGATGTGTCCAACGTAAAAGCCTGGGCAGCGCGTGTCGAAGCAAAAGCAAAGACATTCCGCTCAGCCCTCGGACAGGCTGGTGTCATTCTTACGGACGCCGCAGACGAGCTTTTGGCAGGATTGGAAGAGAAGGCAGCCGCAGTCACGGGCTATGATAAGGCTTGCCAGAAGGCTAGGGACACAGTTGCTGGCTGGCTACCTCTGTTCGTTTACGTCGCTGACTTCCCGGAACTCAAGGGGCATCAGGACATCGGTAGATTCATGCAGCGCCGGTCGGAAGGACAACCATTGACCGAGGCTGAGGAGAACTTCGAAAAACTCGCCAAGGTGGCCGACTTCAGCGCCGAGAAACTCAACGCGCTCTGGCAGGCGGGCGACCACGAGACGCGCAACCAGTTGCTCAACCGGGCGGGGGCGCTTGTTTCGAAGGAAATCCGCCGCCTCTGGAAGGACCGTTCGCTCAAGGTACGCTTCAACATCGACGGTGCCCACCTTGACACCTTGATCTCGGATCCGAACTCAACCTACGACGTTGAGGTCAACCTAGACGATCGCAGCCGCGGGTTCCGCTGGTTCTTTTGGTTCTACATCTCCTTCGCCGCTGACACGGACGGTGGCCAAGCCCAGGGGGCGTCCTGCTTGATGAGCCTGGGCTCTACCTCCATGCCAAGTCGCAAGAGGACCTGTTGCGGCACTTCCGCCAAGACTTCGAGAATCAGATAATCTACACGACCCATTTGCCTTTCATGATCCCGGCTGACGACCTCAGCGTCGTCAGGACTGTCAACATCACGCAAGAGGCCGGGACGACGGTAACCAACGACCCGACCGGCGATTTGCGGACCTTGTTCCCCCTTCAGGCCGCCTTGGGCTACCACGTTTCCCAGACGCTGTTCATCGGCCCCGCGAACCTGCTGGTGGAAGGCATCACCGATTTCTGGATTCTGTCCTCAGTCAGCAACTATCTTCGTTCGCTCGGAAAGGTTGGGTTGCCGGAAGACATGGTCATCACCCCCGCAGGAGGGGCGGGGAAGGTGTCTTATATGGTCGCTCTGCTTTCATCGCAGCAGTTGGGTGTCCTTGTACTGCTCGACGACGAGAGGGCAGGCCGTGAGGCTCAAAAGGAGTTAGTCACTAGCCGGTTGGTGCGCGACAGTGCGGTAATTTTCGTTTCCGATGCCTTCGCCCATCCGCGGGAGGCCGATATCGAGGACTTGGTTGATCCCGCAGTCTACGAGGAACTCGTGCGGCACACGTACCGCAAGGAGCTGAAAGGCAAGAATCTGAATTTGAACACCAACATCCCTCGGATCGTGAAGCGTTTCGAAATAGCGTTCGCTGACACTGGTCTTGAGTTCAATAAAACTCGGCCTGCCCGAGAATTTCTTGCACGAATGGCAACGGACCCAGAGAGGATGCTGCATGCCGCAGGTTTGCAGACTTTCGAAACACTGTTCAAAGCGATTGTTGCGCGCTATGCCAAGGCGAGGCCACCATTGGCGGCCGAATGAGCCTGGCCGCATCTTTGGTTTGGACTCTTGCGGAGGCGACAAAGTAGTTTGCTGTGAAGGCTGAAACGATAACGGGAACAGTGCACTAACACACACAGACGCGCTTCTGTGCCGCACACAGCCGTTCTAGTTCCTCTGCACTGAGGATTTGACGAGTTGAGGCGGGCGTAGGAGGGGCAGGCGTTCGGGCTCAACCAGGACTTCGATGCTACGGGCCAAGCCCGGCTGGCGTCGGATCAGGCCCATCCGTTCC
>NZ_VOSK01000408.1 GCF_009296175.1 Microvirga tunisiensis
GCACGACGGTCAAGATCTATCTGCCGCGTCTTCATGCCGCCGCTGCCGAGCAGCCAGAAGAGGACATCCGGCAGGATGTTGTGCCGACAGGCTGCGAGACCATCCTGGTGGTTGAAGACAACACGGAGTTGCGAACCTACAGCACCGAGAGCCTTCGGGAGCTCGGGTACCGGGTCTTCGAGGCTGCGACTGGGCCCACAGCCTTGAAAATCCTGGCGAGCCGGCCGGAGATCGAGCTGCTGTTTACCGACGTTGTCCTTCCGGATGGGATGAACGGGCGCCAGTTGGCCGATCAGGCGAGAGGCCTTCAACCACAGCTGAAGGTGCTGTTCACAACGGGCTATACCCGTAACGCGATCGTCCATCACGGCAGGCTTGACCCTGGCGTGCAGCTGATCGGCAAGCCGTTCACTTACGCCGAATTGGCGTCGAAAATACGGGCTGTCCTCGACGATGTGAAACAGGCCGACGAGCAGCAGCTCCCGGCACATTGGATTGATGGAAAGAGCTGACTGGTCAGTAACGAAGTCCTAACCACGTTTGGCACTTGATCGGGTTCCGTTGCAACTCCTGACGCAGGTCTGATCTTCCCCCGATTGAGTGGACACCGGGTTAGCTCGCTGTCCGCTCGGCCTGTTCGGGTGTGAGATACCCGAGAGCTGAATGAATGCGCTGCCGATTGTAGTAGCCCTCGATGTAGCCGAACAGGCACCCCCAGCTGATCAAGCGGCCAATGTTGTCCCCGCATGCATCCAGGGTAAGAATCCACTCCAATGCGACCTCAACCGCCTTGAGGAACAAATCAGCGCCCCTGTGGCTGCAATGAGCGGGCGAGGTCCCGGATGACGCTGTCCTCGATGTTGAGCCGGTCGAATTCCTGTTCGGCCTCAGGATCTAGGGCTGGCTCCGAAGCCTCGGGCGCACGTGCCGCCTGGGGTGGGTGCGGCTGGGGCTCGCGAGCGCGGTTGTCCAGGATATCGAGCAGGCTATTGAGGGCCGCGTCCGTGACCTCTACCTCTGCCGGGGATGGCAGACCAGCGAGGGCGATGGCGCGAGTCTGGTAGTTGGGATCACTGGTGACTTCAGGCCCGAACCAGGCCGGAGGCTGGAACTTTCGCGCGGCCTTGTCCTGCTTGAACACGATGGCGATCAGATCGAGCGGTCCCGGACTGATGAGTCGATGAATGGCGGCGGTGTGGGAGCCGATGTCCATGCCAACATTCTGGAGTTCGACCTGTCCGGCGGCCAGCTCGAGCAGAGCCTCGGCCTGCAGGCGGGAGATCGCAGTCGGGTCCTCCAGCAGACCGGCGGGGTGCTGGGAGACCAAGACGAGATGCCCTGCTTCGCCTTCCAACTGGACATGGGTGCTGCGGCTTGGTCCTTCCGGAAAGTAGCCTCGTCGGGCAAGCTGACCTCCCCTCTCCCTTTCGATCAGTCGAGCTAAAGAGGGGGCGAGCAGAAAGACACGAGTGGCGCTCATCGGGTGTCCGCCTTCCACAAGAGGTACTGATCGATCCAGCAGGTGCAATGTCACGTCGCAACGACAAGCAGGGGAAGACCGTTTGTCGTGATCTGCGTCAGACACAAGCCGGTGGTTACCAGAGCTATCCGACTTGCACCCCCTGATCGCCTCGGATTCCTCCGCGGCCACCGAAGGACGACAATGAACCAAGATGATCCTCAAGAAGGTTGTCGGCCACGCGAACAGTTCCTGTGGCAGATGCAAGAGGAGATTGCTGCCTCACGCTCTTTGGTACACTGCTGGCCGAAAACCAAGAGAGCTAACGGCACCGCACGCAAGTGCCACTCAGTCAACCTCACTGATCCGGTGTTAGGCGTTGAGGAAGGGTCGATCGGCAGTGCGGAGGTTCTCGCTGGCCCACATGGCGGCTTGGGTGCGATTGGCGGCACCGATCTTGCGCAGGATCGATTTGACGTGAACCTTGATCGTCGCTTCCGTGATCTCGAGCTTCCGGGCAATGACCTTGTTGGCTTCCCCACCCATCAGGGACTGCAAGATGACCGTCTCTCGCGGTGACAGCTTCCCCACCTTCGGATCGGGAGCGCTCTGGTCAGATGATGATGAGGTCTGCTTGAGACCTGAAACCGTTGATGCGACCTCTAGAAGGGGCTGGATCACGCTCCAAGGCAGGACCTGCTCGCCCAGAACCGTCAATTCAAGGACATTGATCAGCACCTCACGGCCGACCGTGGCAAGGCAGAAGCTATCAACCCCGGCCGCAACGGCGAGCTGGACCAGGTGAAGATCAAAGTTGTTGGCGATGACCACAATGCGAGCCGAGGGGTGTTGCCTCTTGGCGTCTTCAACAAACGCAATCGTCTGCTGGGGAGAACCGCTGGCATCAACGACATACAGAGCCGGTCCTGCGTCAGCCTGACCGGCTGACGAGGTATCTCCAACGCGCCCTGCGCCGATCACACCAAAGCAGGTCCCAGTCAGAAGATGCGTCAGGCCTGCCCCAAGCAGCGCATTTCCGCAAAGTAATGCAGTTGCAACATGCCGGCCTGAGCTGCCTGTCTGTTCGTTTGAGTGCGTCGCGCAGCCGTATTCACCGCCAAACATTCCCTGCCCCCTCGTAAAGTCTGGCGCAAACACTGCGCGTTCATCTATGATGATGAAGAACGCTGCCCGAGCAATAGCGCGCCGCATGATCTACCCACCAAGAGGTACGGATTAGTACGTAAGAGTACCTCACCGTTAAGCTCGGTTTAAAGAAGTCATGGACAGCGATCTAATCCCCATCTGCGGAAGAGCCTTGAGTATGGGTAACCAGGGCAGCTCGACAACAAAAAAGGCCCAGACATGGGACCTCAGGTTCTCAGAGGGAGCAATACAACGCTGGCAAACACGCCATGGCCAGCTTCATCCGTGAAGACGACCGAGCATCAAGCGCCAGGAGGGCCGGATAGCGGCAGACCTGATATCGTTGAAGCCGCGACCGTCGCACTCTGGATCGAACGAACGCAGGTCGAGGACCAGCCTGTGCATCCTTGGAGTGCGCAAGGTGCAGAACCCGTCGTATGGTCAGGGTCAGCCGTTATGGCCCGGGCCCTGAGCAGCCTCTTGGTGATCACCCCCATCCTGCGTGGCAAGCTTCATCCACCGGCGGTTCGGTCGGCGCCTTGAAGTCTTGAGCAGCCTTGTCTCCATCTGCTCTTGGAGCCATCGAAGTTCGTCCTGCAGCCACTCCAGGCGCCCCAAGAGTTCACCATCGGTTAGCCGGGAGCATGAGGGGCTGGCCGTCTGCTCGGGCGGTGCGTCGGTGACCCTGCGGATCTGCTCGAGGAAGGTTGGGCCGATGTTGGGAGTGGCGAGCCAGTAGCTGTCCGGGATCTCCGCAACCTCTCGGATGCTGGGACAGCGTCCCTTGAACTCATTGAGGATTGTATTTCTCACCCGAGGTGGAACGGCGTTCAGTGGAAATGGCTCATTCCAATCCATATGTCATCCGCAACGTAAGCCGACTTGCAATTGCAGCGAGCCAATCCAGGCTGATACAAGGCGAGACCCAGGCAGATATTGGGTGTCCACGGCTGATCGAAACTGCCTGTCATTCAAGAGCATCGCTTCCTGCAAAAGCGAACGCAGTCTTCACGCGCGCGAAAATCACGCCGAACATATCTTGTGGAATCTACGCAGCTCCCTGTGGCGGCAAAGATGCCCGCCTTCGCGGACGCTGCCGCAACTGGTGCGTCGGTGCATCCGTCTGCAAGGTGGTGGAGGCTGTCGAAGGTGCACAAGGTTGGATTGCGGCCACCTATGCGTATGTGAGCGGCCTCAACTCTGATGATCCTTCCAGAACTCCTTCGGCAGAGAGCCGTCAGACGGCGTCCAGCTCATATTCATTGGGAACGTACCGGTTCGATATCTGCCCGATGACGCCAACCAGTTGATGCGGATGGTACGGCGTCCGAAGGCAAGGAGCGTCACTCACCTTCTCTCGCTCCGGGAGCCTGTTGGGGATGGCACAGGTGTAGATGACCTTGATCTTCGGATCGTCCCTGCGGGCTGTCTTCGCGAGTGCCAGGCTCTCGGAGCCGTTCTCTATCTCTACGTTGATGACCAGAACGCTGATGCGCGGTTTCGTGCGGAGGAGGTCGAAAGCGTCCTCAACGCTGGCCGCCACCAGGACATCGTACCCATAGCCCAGAAGGCCGTTGCTGGTCAGGATGCCGGTCAGTCGATCCCTGGGAACCAGAAGAACAAGCGGTTGTCGAGCCATGCGGTGCCTCTTAGAAGAGTATGATCCGCCTACATGGTTAACGAGTGCTTACATCAACGGATCAGCTCGGTTACTTCTGTGACCATCCGCATAGAGGTGTGGCGGGGACATCGCAGTTGCGGCTCATGGCGCAGGTTAGGAGGCGGAGTGGCAGAGACGGGTTCAAAGCGCGGGCCAGCAGGATCGGAGACTGTTGACGCCTTAGGCATCAAGGTCCTTGCTTTTATCGTTGCCGATGTCGACCGGATCATTCAGTTCCTGAACGTCACCGGCTTACAGCCTGAAACCATTCGAGAGTCGGCGCAGTCGTCGCTCTTCCTGCTGGGAGTGCTCGACTATGCGTCAAAGGACGATGAACTGCTGAGGGCTCTTCACCAGGAACTGAACATCGCTCCGGCATCCATTCTGACAGCGCTTGGACATCAGGCGCCCGCGTCCGAGATAAAACCGCTGGACAGAAAGACCGAGGCGGCTCCGCCTCTGCCCCGAGGCAATCTGTTCAAGTGACTAGGGCGTGTCTGCAAAGGGGTTCCATGAGGAGCTTGGAGTTCCCATTTATCCAACGTGACACGTTACGAGTTGACGGACCGGCAGTGGCAGCGCCTTGAGCCGCTTCTGCCGCCCGAGCGGCCGC
>NZ_VOSK01000040.1 GCF_009296175.1 Microvirga tunisiensis
CCCAACAGCTCCAGCACCAACCGCTTCAGATCGGCGTTCGACAGGCCATCAAGATCCGGGGCCGGTGACATGCAGGGGATTGAATCAGAATTGTCGCTGCGCCGGAACCCCGACCCGCCAGCTCAGCCCGGACTTTTGCCAATGTTACCATGAAAGCGAGTTCAGTAAAATTCGCGCTCGGCCAAGTGGTTCGGCACCGGGTCTTCGATTTCAGGGGGCTCATCTTCGACGTCGACCCGGAATTCGACAACACGGAGGACTGGTGGCTGTCGATCCCTGAGGAAGTGCGGCCCCACAAGGACCAGCCCTTCTACCACCTCTTCGCCGAGAACGCGGAAACCGAATACATCGCCTACGTTTCCGAGCAGAATCTCCTGCCCGACCATTCCGGTGAGCCGCTGCGCAATCCGATGATTGCCGAGATGTTCACCCGGGATAAGAATGGCAGCTACAAGGCCCATCCGATCCTGGCCAACTGAGATCCTCGTCAAGCCGAACGAAAACGCCGGGCTGTTGAGCCCGGCGTTTTCGTTTGTTCGATGCCTCGAGCCTTACGGCTTGGGAGCAGCCGGAGCCGGAGCGCCCGGAGCGGCAGCGCCCGGAGCAGCGGCACCGCCACTCTGGAGCATGCGCTGGCGCATCTCTTCGCTCTTCTTCTGCAGCTCTTCCTGGAGCTTCTTCTGCTGCTCCTCGAGCACCTTCGGGTCGTTCGGAGGACCGTCGAAGGCCTTGCCGAAGCCTGCCGCCGGAACGGCGAAGGTGATCTCGCGGCCCATCTGGTTCTGGACGCTAACGTTCAGGTTGGCGCCCTTCTTGATGGCGGCGATGAAGTCGTCCTTCACCTGGGCCTCGGCGAAGCAGCCGTTGGGCAGGCACATGACGTAGCGGCCGGGGGTCGCCTGACCCTGATCGACGGCGAAGCGCAGGCCGGGCTGCAGGAGCAGGCCGAGCGGCATCACGAAGCGTACGACCTTCTGCGGCTGCTGGCCCTTCACGTCATAGACGGCGAGAGCGAGAACCGGCTGGCCCTGATCCGACACGAAGTCGCGGGTGGTGTAGCAGATCTCGGTGTTGGTGTTCTGGTCCTTGCCGCAGACCTTGGTCCATTCCGGCTGGGACGGCTCGGCCTTCACGGTCACGACCGTGGGGCCGGCATTCTGCTGCGGCTGGGCGCCTGGAGCCGGCTGCTGGGCCGGAGCGGCGGGACGGGCAGCCGGAGCGGCGGGCCTTTGAGCCGGAGCGGTCTGAGCCAGAACGGGTGCGCTCACCAGAAGGGCCAGAGCTGTTGCCAGGCCACGGGTCCCCCCCAGGCTCGCGAAGCGTGTCGCGAATGACATGTCGTTAGATCCTCTTCAGTCGAAAGATCGGCTTTCGAATAGGCCGTTTATCCGGCGTGTTCTTAACCTGCGATGACGGGGTCCAAATCCTTGCCTAATGTGGCGAAGACAAGACGTGTGGCGCTCCTTTAACCTTTCGTGTGCTAGGTTTCCAGTCACCTGAGGTAAATTTCTGTACAACATTGCCCAGGTAAGTGCCGTCTTGCACCGGGAGAGCCATGGGCCGCTGGCTTATACGGAATCTGCTGCTTGCTGTTGCCTTTCTCCTGCCGGGCTTGGGGTCCGCCGCCGCCGAGCAGGGGATGCTGCGTCATGGCATCGCGATGCATGGAGAGCCCGCGCTCGAGCCGGGTTTCGAGCACCTGCCCTATGCCAACCCGCAGGCGCCGAGAGGCGGCCGAATCACGCTCGCCCTCCAGGGTACCTTCGACAGCCTCAATCCCCTGATCGTTCTGGGCGTCGCCCCGGACGTGGTGCCGCGCTACGCGCTCCAGAGCCTGATGATGCGCTCGACCGACGAGCCGTTCACGATCTACGGCCTCGTCGCCCGCACCGTTGAGATGCCGGAGGACCGGAGCTTCATCACCTTCAACCTCGATCCCCGGGCCCGCTTTTCCGACGGCCATCCGCTGACGGCCGAGGATGTGCGCTTCTCGTTCGAGGCGCTGAAGACATACGGCAAACCCTTTTACCGCTCGAGCTTCGGGCAGGTCAGATCGGTCGAGATTCTGGACCCGCACCGCATCCGGTTCGACCTGTCCGGCTCGAACGACCGGGAGCTGCCGCTGCTCATCGGCATGACCATGCCGATCTTTCCCGCCCATGCCACCCGGATGGAGACCTTCGACAAGACTTCTCTCACCCCGCCCATCGGCTCCGGCCCTTATGCTCTGACCGAGGTCAGGCCCGGCGAACGGGTCGTCCTGACCCGCCGCAAGGATTACTGGGGCGAGGATCTGCCCATCACCCGCGGGCTCTACAACTTCGACGAGATCCGATACGATTTCTATCGCGATGCCAACAGCTTGTTCGAGGCTTTTAAGGCGGGACTTTACGATTTTAGGATCGAGGGCGACCCTGGCCAGTGGGCTACGGGCTACGACATTCCCGCCGTCAGGGAGGGCCGCATCGTCCGGGACACCATGTCGACCCGGCTGCCGAAGGGCATGAACGGCTTCGTCTTCAACACCCGAAAACCCCTGTTCGCCGACGTCAGGGTCCGGGAGGCCATCGGCTACCTGTTCGATTTCGACTGGGTGAACCGCAACCTGTTCTTCGGCCAGTTGACCCGTTCCGACAGCTATTTCTCCGGTTCCGACCTCGCCTCCACCGGCAGGCCCGCCGATGAAAAGGAGCGGGCCCTGCTGGCGGCGTTTCCCGGCGCCGTCCGCGAAGACATCCTCGAAGGCCGGTGGGAGCCGCCCGCCGGCGACGGATCGGGCCGGGACCGGGACATGGCGCGACGCGCTCTCGCGCTGCTGTCCGAGGCGGGCTGGGTTCTCGAGAACGACGTCCTGCGCAAGAAGGGCAGCGGAGAGCCCTTCGCCTTCGAAATGCTGGTCAATTCCCGCTCGCAGGAACGGCTGGCTCTCAACTTCTCGCAATCCCTGGGCAGCATCGGCATTCAGGCGCGGGTGCGCCTCGTCGACGACGTGCAGTACTGGCGCCGTCTCGCCCGCTTCGACTTCGACATGGTGCAGTGGCTCTGGGCCGGGACGCCCTCCCCGGGCAACGAGCAGCGCAACCGCTGGGGCTCGACTGCGGCCGGGAGAAGCGGCTCGCACAACCACGCCGGAGTCGCCTCGCCTACAATAGACCACCTCATCGACGCCCTGCTGGAGGCC
The DNA here is from genome assembly GCF_009296175.1 of Microvirga tunisiensis. Classification (GTDB taxonomy): domain Bacteria; phylum Pseudomonadota; class Alphaproteobacteria; order Rhizobiales; family Beijerinckiaceae; genus Microvirga; species Microvirga tunisiensis. The sequence continues at coordinate 3,182 of NZ_VOSK01000040.1, forward strand.
AGAAGCCGGGAGGATTTCGTCTCCGCCGTTCGCGCCCTCGATCGGACGCTTCTGTCAGGCTTCTATGTGGTTCCTCTGTTTTACCTGAAAGATCAATGGCTTGCCTACAGCAACGACCTGAAACGGCCGGACAGGACACCGCTCATGGGGACCAATATCGACACGTGGTGGCGGCCGCCGCGCTAACCCAAATGGGCGGCGCATACCACCTATTGTTGAGCTTCCATTCATGTAGACAATGAAACTAATGCTGCGCTTCGACGTTAGGTGAGCACCTCCTGTCCCATCTGTCGCGTCCAACCGCAGGGTATCGTCATGAACGGAATGCCGAAGGTCCTTGTTGTCGACAATGGCGAACGTGCTCCCGACGGCGCTCTCTCTGCAGAGCTGGCCGGCATGGGATATGCGAGCGTCACGACCCCCTTCGAGGCCGCGGACGACGTTCTAGCCCTGATCCCGAGCCCGGCTGCCGTGGTGCTTCAAATGCCTCGCCAGGCCGGATGGGCCGAGCGCCGCCGCTTCATGGAGCTCGCCAGCCGCCTGCGCAAGAATCTGGCGGAGAGCGGGACGCCCGTCATCATCACGGGCGGTGTGAACGGGGCCGCCACGATGCTCCAGAACCAGCTCAGCATGCACGCCGTCGCGGCGCCGGATCTCTGACACACGTCCATCCCAATTAGGCTCAGGCGGCCCTCGGAGGCCGACGAAGATTCGTTCCGCCGTCATCACCGGCCCTGTGCCCGTGATCTCGGTTGCTTGAGGCGGCGCACCCCTTCGTATCGGGATGGCCGGGACAAGCCCGGCCATGACGTGAGAGATTGTGATCCTCCGCGCACGAAGTGCGGGAGGGGCAGTCGATGATCCAGCCTCTTATGCCGCCTTCTTCTCCGCGATGCGCACGAGGCTGCGCAGGATCGTGGTCGAGGCCTTGATGCGCTCGTCCGGGGTCTCGACGTCGCGAATGAAGACGATCTTCATGTCGGGACGTACCTTCGCGAAGGAGGCCTGCTCGGTGACGTAGGAGATGAGGCCGGTCGGATTGGCGAAGGAATTGTCGCGGAACGAGATGATAATGCCCTTCGGCCCTCCATCCACCTTTTCCACGTTGGCACGGCGGCAGAGCACCTTGATCGCCATGATCTTGAGAAGCTGGTCGACCTCGGACGGCACGGGGCCGAACCGGTCCACCAGCTCCGCCCGGAAGGCGTCGATTTCCTGATCGGTCTCGAAGGTCGAGAGGCGGCGGTAGAGGCCCAGCCGCAGCTGCAGATCGGCGATGTAGCTCTCCGGGATCATCACCGGCGAGCCGACCGCGATGGTGGGCGACCATTGATCCTCAGCCGGCTCCTCGATGCCGGCCTTGAGCTGCGCCACCGCCTCCTCCAGCATCTGCTGGTAGAGCTCGTAGCCGACCTCCTTGATGTGGCCGGACTGCTCCTCGCCCAAGAGGTTGCCCGCGCCGCGGATGTCGAGATCGTGCGAGGCGAGCTGGAAGCCGGCTCCCAGGGTATCGAGGGTCTGCAGCACCTTCAGGCGCCGCTCCGCCTGAACCGTCAGCGACTTGTTGGCCGGGACCGAGAACAGGGCATAGGCACGGGTCTTGGAGCGCCCGACGCGTCCGCGCAGCTGGTAGAGCTGGGACAGGCCGAACATGTCGGCCCGGTGGACGATGAGCGTGTTGGCGGTCGGAATGTCGAGGCCCGATTCCACGATGGTGGTGGAGAGCAGGATGTCGTACTTGCCCTCGTAGAAGGCCGTCATGACGTCCTCCAGCTGACCGGCCGCCATCTGGCCGTGCGCCACCGCCACCTTCGCCTCCGGCACCTCCTTATCGAGGAAGGCCTTCACGTCGCCGAGATCGTCGAGGCGTGGCACCACGTAGAACGCCTGTCCGCCCCTGTAGCGCTCGCGCAGGAGCGCCTCGCGGATGAGCAGCGGATCGAAGGGCGTGATGAAGGTGCGCACCGCCAGGCGGTCCACCGGAGGCGTCGTGATCAGCGACAGCTCGCGGCCCCCCGTGAGAGCAAGCTGCAGGGTGCGCGGGATCGGCGTGGCCGAGAGGGTCAGCACGTGAACCTCGGCGCGCAGCTCCTTCAGGCGCTCCTTGTGCGACACTCCGAAATGCTGCTCCTCGTCGACGATGATGAGGCCGAGGTCCTTGAACTTGATCGTCTTGCCGAGCACGGCATGGGTGCCGATGACGATGTCGACCGATCCGTCGGCCAGCCCCTCCTTGGTCTTCTTCATCTCGGCGGCCGGCACGAAGCGGGACGCCTGGGCCACGTTGAGAGGCAGGCCCCTAAAGCGGTCGCAGAAGGTGCGGTAATGCTGGCGGGAGAGCAGCGTCGTCGGCACCACCACGGCCACCTGCTTGCCGCCCATGGCGGCCACGAAGGCGGCCCGCAGCGCCACCTCGGTCTTGCCGAAGCCGACGTCGCCGCAGACGAGACGATCCATCGGGCGGCCCGAGGCCATGTCGTCGAGCACGGCCTCGATGGCGTTGAGCTGGTCCTCGGTCTCGTCATAGGGGAAGCGGGAAGCGAACTCGTCGTAGAGCCCCTCCGGCGGCGTCAGGCGCGGGGCGTCCTTGAGGATGCGGGCGGCAGCGATCTTCATGAGCGCGCCCGCCATCTCCCGGATGCGCTGCTTCATGCGGGCCTTGCGTGCCTGCCAAGCCCCGCCGCCGAGCTTGTCGAGCTGGACCTCCGTCTCCTCGGAGCCGTAGCGGGTCAGAAGCTCGATGTTCTCCACCGGAAGGAACAGGCGGTCGCCGCCCGCATAATGCAGCTCGAGGCAGTCATGCGGCGCCCCCGCGGCCTCGATGGTCTTCAGCCCCTCGAAGCGCCCGATGCCATGATCCACGTGGACCACGAGATCGCCCGGCGTCAGCGCCGCGACTTCAGTGAGAAAATCCTGCGGCCGCTTGGACTTGCGCTTCTGGCGCACCAGACGATCGCCCAGGATGTCCTGCTCGCTGATGACGACGAGATCGGCCGTCTCGAAGCCCGATTCCAGAGGCCAGATACCGACCGGGATTTCGTTGCGCGGATAGGCCATCGCGTCCGAGAAGCGCGCGATGGGCTTCGTCTGGCGCAAGTCGTGGTCCTGCAGCACGTGGCAGAGGCGCTCCCGCGAGCCCTCGGTCCAGGCGCCAAGCATCACGCGCTTCTTGGCGGCCTGGAGGTCGCGGATGTGCCGGATCACCGCCTCGAACACGTTGGCGTTCTCGTCCGCGCGCTCGGCGATGAAGTTGCGGCCCTGGCGTGCCTCGCAGTCGATGACGAGACGACCGGCCGACTCCGGGAGCGCGAACGGCGTGAGCCGCGCGAGCGGAAGTCCCGCGGTGCGCTCGGACCATTCCTCGGGCTTGAAATAGAGCGCATCCGGCGGCAGCGGGCGATAGGGCGCGACGCCGGATTGGTTCTGCCCCATGCCCTCGCGGCGGGCGTCGTAATAATCCTTCACCTGGGCAAGGCGCTCGGCAGCGGCATCGTCGGCCAGCGCATCGAACACGACCGGAATGCCCGGCAAATAATTGAGCAGCGTGTCGAGATGGTCGTGGAACAGCGGCATCCAGTGTTCGAGACCGGGATAGCGCCGCCCCTCGCTGATCGCCTCGTAGAGCCGGTCGTCGCGGGTGGGGGCACCGAAGGCCGCCACATAGGCCTGCCGGAAGCGCCGGATGCTCTCGGTGGTGAGCTGAACCTCGCTCATGGGCACGAGATCCAGGGAGCGCAGGGTCCCGACCGTGCGCTGCGTCTCGGGGTCGAAGGCGCGGATCGATTCGAGCGCATCGCCGAAGAAGTCGAGGCGAACTGGGTTGGGCAGCCCTGCCGGAAAGAGATCGATGATGCCGCCGCGCACCGCGTATTCGCCCGTGTCCCGAACGGTGCCCGTGCGCAGGAAGCCGTTGGCCTCCAGCCAGTTGATCAGTTGCGTCGTGTCGACCACGTTGCCAGGCGCTGCCGAGAAGGTCTCCGCCGCAATGCGGGATTTCGGGGGCACGCGCTGGACCAGGGCGTTCACGGTCGTCGACAGGATGCGCGGCTTGTCCTCGGAGGTCTTGGAGCGGGCGAGCCGCGCGAGCGTCGTCATCCGCTGCGCGGTGATCGCGGCATTGGGCGAAACACGATCATAGGGCTGGCAGTCCCAGGCCGGGAACGTCAGGATCTCGATCTCGGGCGCGATGAAGGCGAGGCTGCTGGCGAAATTCTGCTGCCGCTGCCCGTCGCGGGCGACATGGACCAGAACGGCCGGACCTTCCACCTGCCCCGACAGGCCGCGCGCGAGATCGGCGACGGCAAGCGCGTCGAAGCCGTCCGGCACGCTGGACAACGTCAGGCTTTGACCCTTCTTCAGGGCATCGAGGGCACGGGTCAGGGCTGGCTTCATGATGAGGTATCGGGTCTGAGATCAAGAAGAACGCAGGCGATTCCGCCCGGTTCGTCGAATGAGAGAAAAGAGGGATGGTGTAGTCCGACGCCGTGCTTCCTGTCATCCCTGTTGAGGTGTTTTGCTTCCTCTCACCGAGCATCGTCCTCCCACGTCATCACCGGCCTCGTGCCGGTGATCTCGATTGATTGAGGTACAGCGTTTTTCCAATCGGGATGGCCGGGACAAGCCCGGCCATGACGAGGGAGCCTACATTCAAGTGCTCTTACTCTAAGTATCCTGCAAGGCAGGAAGAGCCTTCGCGGGGAGGTCTTCAACTATGAATCGGCGAGGTGTGGGTGTGGAACGCCTTCAGCCGCTTGAACAGGGGCGTGTCGTAGTTCTGCGGAGTTTCGATCTCGCCCGTGATCCAGCCGAGCAGGTCCCGGTCGGTCACCTCGATCAGGCGCTCGAACTCGGCGAGGTCCTCTTCCGAGAGCTCGCCGATCTGCGCGTCCGCGAAGCGGCCCATGATCAGGTCCATCTCCCGCATGCCGCGATGCCAGGAGCGATACAGGATCTGCCTGCGACGGATGTCGAGGCCGGCGCTGCTGCGTGTCGTTCCGCTCATGACAATGCTCCGATCTGATAAGATTGCGTCGCCTAAGGGCGGCTTGGCCGCTATATAACCATCTCCCTCCCCGTTGCCACCCGATTGAATGTCCTTGCGTCCTTCCATTCTCGATCCGCTGTTCGCCCCGGCCAACACCCTGCCCGGCGTTGGGCCGAAGATCGCCCCCCTGCTGGACCGTCTCCTCGGCGAACCGGGCAAGCCGACCCGCGTCATGGATCTGCTGTTCCACGTCCCAACGAGCGGCATCTCGCGGGAGATGAAGGGGTCGGTGGCCGATGCCCCCGTCGGCGAGCCGGTGACGCTCTCGGTCACCGTCGTCGCTCACCGCCCCCCGCCGCCGGGACGCCGGGCGCCCTACCGGGTCCTGGTCGAGGACGAGACCGGGGACGTGACGCTGATCTTCTTCAACGGCCAGAAAGCCCGTCTGGAAAAGCTGCTGCCCGTCGGCGAGCGCCGCTACGTCTCCGGCAAGATCGAGCTCTGGGAGGCAAGGCGCCAGATGGTCCACCCGGACCGGATCCTGGACGAGCGCGGCATCGAGAGCCTACCGGCGGTCGAGGCCGTCTATGGCCTGACCGAGGGCCTCTCCTCCCGGATGGTCGGCCGCTACATCGGCGCCGCCCTCGAGAAGACCCCTCAGTTGCCCGAATGGCAGGATCAAGCCTGGCTCGACCGGAACGCGCTGCCCGATTTCCGGCAGGCGCTCTTGACCCTCCACAGGCCGGACAACGCCGCGCAGCTCTCCGAGGACGCCCTCGCCAAATCCGCCCCGCGCCGGCGCCTCGCCTATGACGAGCTGCTGGCCTCCCAGCTTGCGTTGGCTCTGGTTCGAAGCCGCATGCGGCGGCTGCCCGGCCGGGTGAATGCGGGCGACGGGCATCTGGTCGAGCGGTTGAAAGCCGCCCTGCCCTTCGGTCTCACGGGCTCCCAGGCGCAGGCCATCGAGGACATCCGGCACGATCTCGTGTCCGACAAGAAGATGCTGCGTCTGCTCCAGGGCGACGTCGGCTCGGGAAAGACCGTCGTGGGCCTGCTGACCATGGCGAGCGCCATCGAGGCCGGACGCCAAGCCGCCATGATGGCGCCGACCGAAATCCTCGCCCGCCAGCATTACGAGCGCCTGGCTCCCATGGCCGAACAGGCCGGGCTGACCCTTGCCCTCCTCACCGGACGCGAGAAGGGCGCGGCTCGCAAAGCCATTCTGGCGGGGCTCGCCGATGGCAGCATCCAGATCGCGGTCGGCACCCACGCCCTGTTCCAGGAAGGCGTCGCATTCCAGGATCTCGGCGTCGCCGTCGTGGACGAGCAGCATCGCTTCGGCGTGCACCAGCGCCTGGCGCTCGGCTCCAAGGGCGAAGCCGTCGACATTCTCGTCATGACCGCCACCCCGATCCCGCGCACCCTGGCGCTGACCTATTTCGGCGACATGGACGTGTCCGTGCTCAGCGAGAAGCCGGCGGGCCGCAAGCCGATCGCCACGAAACTGATTGCCATCGACCGGCTCGACGAAGTGGTCGGCGGCATCGGGCGCGCCATCGCTAATGGCGATCAGGTCTACTGGGTCTGTCCCCTCGTGGGCGAATCCGAGTCCATCGATCTGGCCGCCGCCGAGGAGCGCTTCGAGATGCTGCAAAGCTTCTTCGGCGATCAGGTCGGCCTCGTTCACGGCAAGATGGCCGGCAAGGACAAGGACGCCGCCATGGAGCGCTTCTCCAGCGGAGAGACCAAGGTCCTCGTGTCCACCACCGTGATCGAGGTCGGCGTCGATGTGCCCAACGCCACGATCATGGTCATCGAGCACGCCGAGCGATTCGGCCTCGCCCAGCTCCACCAGTTGCGCGGACGCATCGGCCGTGGCTCGAAATCCTCCACCTGCCTGCTGGTCTACAAGGGCCCGCTGGGTCAGGTCGCCCAGGCCCGTCTCGAGATGATGCGCCAGACCGAGGACGGCTTCCGGATCGCCGAGGAGGACCTGCGCCTGCGCGGCGAAGGCGAGGTTCTGGGCACCCGCCAGTCCGGCACGCCCGGCTTCAGGCTCGCCCGCCTGGAGGTGGACGGCGACCTGCTCGGCGCCGCCCGGGACGACGCCCGCCTGATCGTCGATCGCGACCCCGATCTCGTCAGCGAGAGGGGGCAGGCTCTGCGGGTGCTGCTCTATATGTTCGAGCGGGATTCCGCGATCCGGCTGCTGAGGGCCGGCTGATCGAGGCGGATCGCCATGATGCAGCGGCTTGCCGGGTCGTGTCCGGCCGCTGCCTCTTCCCGCAACTTCTCGCGGTGCCCTGGACCGGCCTCACCGGGTTCGATCTCGGCGAAGCCCAACCGCGTGTAAAACGGTCCGTTCCATGTCAGGTCGCGGTAGGTCGTCAGCGTCATGGCACCGAATCCCAAGCGTCTCCCATGCTCGATGGCAGCCTCTACCAGTCGGGCACCAATGCCCCGACGCTGATGCGAGGCCCCGACAGACACCTCAGCGATGTAGAAGTGTCCATCCAGCTCATGGGCTGCGAGGAAACCGACCGGCTCGTCCCGCTCATCCACGGCAACCCACAATGTTCCGTCCTGACAAAGGGCCTCCAGGACCACGGGGTCCATCGTCCCGCCGTCAGCCAGCCAAGCCAGATCGACGCTCCTGAAGACCGAGGCCGCCGAACGCTCGACGGCACCGAGTTTGCCCAGATCGCTGGGCCGGGCCAAACGGATGGAGGCCGTGGAAGCGCTCACTCCACCGTCACGGATTTCGCGAGATTGCGCGGCTGATCCACGTCTTTGCCCATGAAAACGGCCGTGTGATAGGCGAGCAGCTGGATCGGAATCGCGTTGACGATCGGGGCCACGATGGGGTGCACCGAGGGCATCACGATGGTCGCCATGGTGTCGAGCCCGGCCTCGAGGGCGCCACGCTCGTCCGTGATGAGGATGATGCGGCCGCCGCGGGCCGCCACTTCCTGCATGTTCGAGACCGTCTTCTCGAAGATGCTGTCGTGAGGCGCGATCACGATGACCGGCATCGTCTCGTCGATGAGCGCGATCGGACCGTGCTTGAGCTCGCCGGCTGCGTATCCTTCGGCGTGGATATAGGAGATTTCCTTGAGCTTGAGGGCCCCTTCCATGGCGAGCGGATAGGACGTGCCGCGTCCGAGATAGAGCACGTCCTTCGCCTTGGAGAGGTCGCGGGCCAGGATCTCGATCTGGTGCTCGCGCTTCATCGCTTCGGTCATCTGACCGGGAACGGCGACGAGTGCGTTCACCAGCTCCTTCTCCTCCTCCACAGTCAACGTGCCACGCGCCCGGCCGGCCGCGATGGCGAGAGACAGGAGCACGGTGAGCTGGCAGGTGAAGGCCTTGGTCGAGGCCACGCCCACCTCCACGCCGGCAAGCGTCTGCGCGATGACGCTGCTCTCCCGCGCCATGGTCGAGGTCGGCACGTTCACCACGGAGAGCGTGTGCTGCTTTTCCGCGGTGGCGTAGCGCAGCGACGCGAGGGTGTCCGCCGTCTCACCCGACTGGGACACGAACAGCGCTAGGCCGCCGGGCTCGAGCGGGGCCTCGCGGTAGCGGAACTCGGAGGCCACGTCGATCTCGACCGGGATCCGTGCCAGACGCTCGAACCAATACTTCGAGATCAATCCGGCGAGGTAGGCCGTTCCGCAGGCCGAAATGGAGATACGCGTCAGATCCTTGAAGCTGAACGGTAATTCGATAGGCAGTTCAACCCGTTCTGAGGCGAAATTGACATAGTGGGCAAGCGTGCGTCCCACGACTTCCGCCTGTTCGTGAATCTCCTTGGCCATGAAGTGGCGGTAATTGCCCTTGTCGGCCAGGAAGGATCCGACGGGGATCTTATGACGGACCCGCTGCACGGGCTTGCCCGTCTCGTCGCGGATGTCGGCCCCCCTGCGGGTCAGGATTGCCCAGTCGCCATCGTCCAGATAGGCCACCTCATCGGTGAACGGTGCCAGCGCCAGCGCGTCGGAGCCGAGATACATCTCACCATCGCCATAGCCGATAGCGAGGGGGGCGCCGTGACGGGCCCCGATCAGGAGATCCTCCTCGCCCGAGAACAGGAAACCGAGAGCGAAGGCCCCGCGCAGGCGCGGCAGGGTCACGGCGACGGCCTCGATGGGCAGGCGGCCCTGGCGGATCTCGTAGGTCACTAGTTGGGCCACCACCTCGGTATCCGTCTCGGTCTCGAACCGGATGCCCTTCGCCTCAAGCCCGGTCTTCAACTCACGGAAGTTCTCAATAATGCCGTTATGGACGACCGCGAGCTTGTCGGTCGCATGCGGATGCGCGTTGGTCTCGTTGGGCTTGCCATGGGTCGCCCAGCGGGTATGTCCGATGCCGACGACGCCGGACAGTGGGGCCTGCGACAGCTTGGTCTCCAGATTGCGCAGCTTGCCCTCGGCCCGCCGGCGGTCCAGCCGTCCCTCCTCCAGCGTTGCGACGCCCGCGGAATCGTAACCCCGGTACTCAAGCCGCTTGAGAGCCTCTACGATCTGTGGCGCGACAGGCGTTTTCCCGACGATTCCGACGATTCCGCACATTCCCAGAAACTTCCTTATGCAATTCGACAGCGCAACGCTTGAGGTCTCTCTCTTTAAAGAGGCCTCGCCTCAGAACGGAATCAACTTGCGTAACCTATTGTGACAAGAGCGATTATTTCTTCCTGGCGGCCTGGCTTTATGTCGGAATTCGATGGCCCAGCCTTCCTTTACAATCTGACGTCCACGGCCAAGACCCAATGCGTTATCGGGGATATCGTCCGTAATAACCGAGCCGGAGCCTACGAATGCGCCCTTACCGATGGTGATGGGAGCCACGAGCGAGGAATTCGACCCGATGAAGGCTCCCTCGCCGATTTCGGTCCGGTATTTGCCGAAACCGTCGTAATTGCACGTGATCGTGCCCGCGCCGATATTCGCCTCGGCGCCGATGCTGGCGTCGCCAAGATAGGTCAGGTGGCTCACCTTGGCGCCGGCCCCGAGTTCCGTGTTCTTGATCTCGACGAAATTGCCGACCTTGGCCTTGGGGCCGATCCTAGCCCCGGGGCGTAGGCGCGCGAAGGGCCCGACACCCGCTCCCGATGCAATCCTCGTACCCTCCAGATGACTGAAGCTGTGAACGACCGCTCCCTCCTCGACGACGACACCCGGGCCGAAGACCACATGGGGCTCCACCACCACATCCTGACCGAGCTGGGTATCATGGCTGAAGAAGACCGTTTCGGGAGCGATGAGGGTCACGCCGGATGCCATGGCCTCCTCGCGGAGGCGGCCCTGGATCATGTGCTCGGCCGCTGCCAATTGCGCCCGGTCGTTGACGCCGTGCACCTCCTCTTCAGGCACAATGGCGATGGCCGTCCGATGCCCGAGGTCTCGGGCAATCTCAACGATGTCCGTCAAATAATATTCGCCCTTGGCGTTATCGTTCCCGACCCGATCGAGCAGCATTAGCGCAAGGTCGCCGCGGATGGCCATCAGGCCGCCGTTGCAGAGAGTGATCTCCCGTTCGTCCACGCTGGCATCCTTGTGCTCGCGGATGGCACGAAGCTCGTCGCCCGACGTGATGAAACGGCCATAACCCGTGGGATCTTTTGCCTCGAAGCCCATGGCGACCACGCCGGCTCCCTGTGCCAACGGCGCCCGCAGCTTGGCGAAGGTCTCAGCCAGAACGAGCGGCGTGTCGCCGAAAGCGACGATCACATCGTCCGCTCCCAGTTCCAGGGCCTCGCGAGCACTCAGAACCGCATGGGCCGTGCCGAGCCGGTCCTTTTGAACGAAGATCCGCGCCTCGGGGAAACCCTTCTGAACCTCTTTGGCCACGTCCTCGCGATCCGGCCCGATGACCACCGCGACGCTCGTGGCGCCAGCCTTCGTGAGGGTCGCGAGCACATGCCCGACCATGGAACGGTTGGCGACCTGATGCAGGACTTTGGGCTTTCCGGATTTCATCCGAGTGCCCTCGCCCGCCGCCAGTACGACGGCGAGACAGCTCCGGGAAGAGGGCGTCTTGAAGGCATCAATCGAGGTCATACAGTTTCAATCCGATGGCACTTTGCCGTGGAGCTAAATCAGAAGAGGTATTTCGGCAATCATTTCATGAGCAATGAGGTGGTTTCCGCCCCCGGCCTCGTTTACTTCATGCTCACGATTGACGATATGTATAGAGCATTCCAACTGTCTGGCTGAAGAGCCTCGTTCACACAAGAGTATCGCTGTGCCGGTTTCGCCAAGGGGTCCGTCCCCTTTCCATCCTCGCCGGCGCGACATGCTGGCCTATATCGGCGTCTCCGTCGCCGGGCTTGCATACGCGTCAGCCGCTCGAGCCCAAACACCCCAAGCGACGATTTCAGCAAGGATGGGCGAGAATCAGCGTTTCGATCCTGCGGTTGTGATCGACATTGCGCGACAGCTCTCCAAGAAGCCGTATGCGGCAGCCCCCAACGATCTGCCGGATGTCTTTGCCAACCTGAATCAGGAGCAATACTCCGCCATCCGATACAACCAGCCGGCCATCTGGAGCACGGAAGCCCGTGGCATTTCCGTGGAGCCGCTCCATCGCGGCTTCGTCTTCAGGGATGCGGTCGATCTGTTCGTCGTGGAGGACGGTGCCGTCCGCCGGATTGGCTTTAGTCCTTCTCAATTCGACTATGGCCGCATCAACCTACCGAACAATATACCAGATATCGGCTATTCCGGCTTCAAGCTGATCGCGCAGATCGGAAACGGCCGACCATTCGATTTCGCCTTCGTTCAGGGCGGCACCTTCTTTCGCGCTATCGCACGCGGCCAGACTTACGGCGCAATCGCGAGGGCTTTGACCTTGCGTCCGGCCGAATCGCGCGGCGAGGAGTTTCCGGTCTTCCGTGCTTTCTGGCTCGAGCGCCCCGCGGTGGGCAGCAACACCATCACCGTCCATGGCGTGCTCGATTCGGAATCGACCACGGGTGCGGTGCGCATGACGTTCCGCCCGGGCGACATGACCATCGTCGATGTGGAAACGACCCTCTTCCCACGCGTCAATCTGGAGCACGTCGGACTGGGCGGCATCGCGTCGACTTATCTCTATGGGCCGAACGATCTCCTGAACTCGGACGATATCAGACCGGCCGTCTACGAGTCCTCGGGTCTTCAGATGCTGAACGGCTCGGGAGAATGGCTGTGGCGTCCGCTGCACAATCCAGAAACGCTTCAGATTTCGGCTTTCGTCGACAGTTCTCCGCGCGGATTTGGTCTGCTGCAGCGGGAACGTTCCTATGAAACATTCCAGGACGACGACCAGCACTTCGAGCGCCGTCCGAGCCTCTGGATCGAGCCTCTGGGCGATTGGGGCCAAGGCAGCGTTCAGCTGCTCGAGATCCCGACCGACGCCGAGATCAACGACAACATTCTCACTTACTGGCGTCCGAAGGCGCCGATGACGGCCGGATCCGAGGTTGCCGTTGCGTACCGACAGTACTGGGGATGGAACTCACCGGAGCGTCCGCCGCTCGCAACCGTATCGGCCACGCGCTCCGGCCGTGGCAGCGGGGGCCGGAGGCGGCGCTTCACAGTCGACTTTTCCGGAGATGCTCTAGGTGACAATTTGCCGGCGGACCTTAAATCGGTTCTAACCGTTGGCCCTGGGACGTTCCAGAACCTCAAACTTTTGCCATATCCGGAGCGAAAAACGGTAAGAGTTGCGTTCGAGCTTGACCCGGGCAACGAAAACGCGTGTGAGATGCGCCTGATCCTCGAAGCAGGCGGGAAACCGATTAGCGAGACATGGCTTTATCGTTGGACACCGTAAGTCCCGACTCAAACCCGAATGTAGCCGCCCTGGGGCGGCCCGCATCCGCTATGCCCCCCGAAAAGCGCCTCGACATGCCGACCCAGTCGCTTCGGCGCTGGGCGGAATCGGAGGAGCGCAAACCACTTCTCCAGCATCCCAAGCTGGGGACGCGGCTTGCCCGCCTCTTCGTTTTCGGAGGCGGATTGCTGCTGACGGCCTACGGCACCTACGAGATGTATCAGGTCGTGTCGGTGAGCCGTACGACTGCACTCCAGTGGGTGCTCGTTGCGCTGTTCACGGTGAACTTCTCTTGGATTGCCATCGCGTTCACCAGCGCACTCTTGGGCTTCTTCGCCCTGCTGAGGCGCCCCGGACATCGGGGACCTCTGCCTTCCTCGCTGCAGCAGCGCACCGCTATCGTTATGCCGGTCTACAACGAGCAGACGGACCGCACCTATGCCGCCCTGGAAGCGATCTATGAATCGGTTCAAGCGACGGGCCTTGGCGACCAATTCGACTATTTCATTCTCTCCGATACCACGCACCCGGATGCCTGGGTGGCGGAAGAGCGTGCATTCCTTGCCTTAAGGGAGCGTCTGGGTCCTGGGGCGCGGTTCTATTATCGCCACCGGCAGAAGAACCATCACCGCAAGGCTGGCAACATCGCCGACTTCGTGTCGCGGTGGGGCGGGCATTACGAGCATATGCTCGTGCTCGACGCCGACAGCCTCATGACCGGCGAGTGCATCGTGCGCCTGGCCGCCGCCATGGAAGCAGATCCCGATGCCGGCATCATCCAGTCGCTGCCTCTCATCATCAACCGCAACACGCTCTTTGCCCGCGTCCAGCAGTTTGCCGCCCGGGTCACCGGTCCGGTCATTGCCATGGGCCTCGCGGTCTGGATGGGACGCGACGGCAATTATTGGGGCCACAACGCGATCATTCGCACCAAGGCCTTCGCCGCCCATGGCGGCCTGCCCGATCTGAAGGGCAAGCCTCCGTTCGGCGGCCATATCCTGAGCCACGACTTCGTCGAGGCGGCGCTGTTGCGCCGCGCTGGCTGGTCGGTCTATATGCTGGCGGATCTGCAAGGGTCGTACGAGGAGAGCCCCCCCTCCCTCATCGATCTCTCGGCCCGAGACCGGCGCTGGTGCCAGGGCAATCTCCAGCACACGCGGGTCATTTCTGCCAAGGGCCTGAAGCTGCCGACGCGGCAGCACTTCGCCACCGGCATCATGTCCTACCTGGCCTCGCCGTTCTGGCTGTTCCAACTGATCGTCGGTATCGCGCTCGTCCTGCAGACCACTTACATCCGGCCGGAATATTTCGCCCGCGATTTTCGGCTCTACCCGATCTGGCCCCGGTTCGATCCGGAGCGAGCCTTGGCGCTTTTCGCACTGACCATGGGCATCCTGCTGGCACCGAAGATTTTCGGTCTTCTGCTGATGCTCATTCGCGGCGACGACCGGCGCGCATCGGGAGGCTGCATCCGGCTGATCATCTCGTCCACGATCGAGATGATCCTCTCCGCGCTCCTGGCGCCGATCCTGATGCTCATCCAGTCGGGCTCCGTCTTCCAGATCCTGCTCGGACGCGACACCGGCTGGCAGCCACAGCGCCGCGACGACGGGTCCATTCCATTCAAGGACATCGTCCGCCGCCATCGGGCCCATACGGTTCTCGGTGCGCTGGCGGGCATCTCCGCCTTCATGATCGCCACATCCCTGTTCCTGTGGATGTCCCCAACGATCATCGGCCTGCTGCTTGCCATTCCTCTCTCATGGCTCAGCGGCCAGCTCGATGCCGGTCTTGCGCTGAAACGGCTCGGGCTTCTGCGAACCCCTGAGGAGTATCGGCCGCCGGCTATTGCGACACGCGCCAACGAGTTGCAGGCCCGCAACATCACCTTCGGCTTCGACGATGCCGACAGTATCCGGGCCATCTATGCGGATGCGAACCTGAGAGAGCGCCATATCGAAATGCTTCCGTCCGCCCAGCCTCGCAAACGCGGCGTCATCGAGACGGAACGGGCTCTAGCGGAAGCCAAACTCGTCGATGCAGAGACCATCGAGGATGCGGTCAGCTGGCTCCACAACAAGGAACGCATGGTCGTTCTCCACGACCGGGCGCTCATCGATATGCTCGTGCATCTGAACGCCAAGCCCCCTGAGGCTCAGGCCGCAGAGTAACGATCTCTCGCAACCGGGGCTTCAGGTTCCGGTTTTCGTCTGGGCTGCGGGAAAGGTTCTTTCGCTGTCCCCTGCCACCTCACTCAACACCCAATCCCGGAAGGCCTCGATCTTGGCGGATCGCCTGCGAGCCTTCGGATAAACGAGCCAATAGCTTCGATCCGTGGTGGCCAGCAGATCGAAAGGCTTCACGAGCCGCCCGGACGCCAAGTCGTCAGGGAAGAAGAAGGGGTTGATGAGTGCCACTCCCTGACCGGCGATGGCCGCCATGCCTTCGAACTGCTGCACCCCGAGCGAGTTGTCCGGACGCCGGGAGAGATCGACGTTCTTCACTCCTGCCGCAGCGAACCAATCCTGCCACCAAGGATCGCTCGGCGAGATGAGCGGAAGTTTGAGAATGTCGATAGGCTCCCGCACTTCGACGCCTTGGAGCAACTCCGGGCTGCAGACGGGTATGAACTGGTTGGGAAACAGAACACGCGTCTCAAGACCCGGCCAATCGCCCGTGCCGCTCCGGATTCCTATGTCGAACTCGCTTTGAGAAAACTCCACGATCTCGGTCGAGACGGCGATCTGAACCGCAATGTTCGGATGCAGCTGCCGGAACCGCCCCAAACGCGGCACAAGCCAGTTGGATGCAAAGGTCGACAGGGTGGTAATCGACAGGACCGTCTGGACCATCTCCTCGACGCCTTCGAATGCGTTCCGCAAAGCGTCGAAAGCTTCGGTCACAGCCGGGGCGAGTTGACGCCCTTTCGCCGTCAGCGTCACTTGGCGGGGCAAGCGGATGAAGAGCGGTGCCCCGACCCGGTCCTCGAGGATTTTGATCTGGTAGCTCACGGCAGCCTGCGTCATGCCGAGTTCCTCGGCGGCGCGGGTAAAGCTCTGATGGCGTGCTGCCGCCTCGAAGACTCTGACGGCACTCATCGGGGGAAGTTTTGACGGCAGTTTAGACATAGCGATCCATAAGCCTGCCTTATGTCAGCCCATTGGCATTTGCTTTGTCAAGCTCCCCCTGCAGGCGCATCTTCAATCTCATCACTGAGGGCGCTGAAGCCCAGGCCAACAACCACGGTAGGCTGTCATGAGATACGAAGATGCCCGCCGCCTTCGCGGCGTCGAGAGTGATTGGCTGCATGTGAAGCTCTGGTTCCGGCCCGTCTTCCAGAGAAAAGGGCCGATCATCTCCGACTTGAGCCAACTGTCGGATCATGAGAGGCGTGACGTCGGCCTCCCCGAACCAATCCGCTACATGGATTGGCGCGCCCTGAAGGATGAGAAATAGTCTGGCGGTCAGGACGTCAGGCGGCTTGGCTTGAGCTCTCCGCTCTGTTCGAGGAGCGAATGCCCGGTCGAGGCGATATGGGCCTCGATTCGTTTGAGATCGCGCACGATATCGAGCTGAAGCACGCTCGTGTCGCCCACCGTCCTGCCGGACCGAAGTTGTTCGAGATGCTTCTGGGCGACCGCACGCTCAAGATCGCGGAACCGCTCTTTCTCGGACACAAGCCTGCGGGCGGAACCAAGGTCCTGGAACATGAGCACTGAGGCCGCAAGCTGCAGATGCTCCAGAAGCTTCGCATGCATGCTGGTGATGTCTTCCAGGCTGTCCTTCGGCAGGCGCAGGTGGTTCTTGATGCGCTTGGCGGCCAATTCCATCAGGTTCTTGTCGATAATGTCGCCCACATGTTCCAGGTTGATGGCGAAGGCGAGGATGTCCGAGAGACGCTTCGCCTCCGTCTCGCTCAGGGACTCATGGTTGATTGAGCTCAGATATCGGCGAATCGCGCTGAAAAGCCGGTCCAAGACATCGTCCGTGCGGCTCACCTGGTCGACCCGGCTGATATCGTCCTCGCGGAAGAGATCCTGGGAACTCCGTAACATGGATTCCACCGTGTCGACCATGCGCAGGACCTCGCGGGCCGCATTGGAGAGGGCGACGGACGGCGTATCGAGGGCATCCTTGTCGAGGTATTGCGGCGTGCCCGGATCGGAGGCGCGGAGCTTCTCCGGAAAGACCTTGAGCAACAGCTGCGCGATCCAGGGCAGCGGCAGGATGAATATTGCAGCGACCATGACGTTGAACAGCGTGTGGAAATTCGCCGCCAGCCGCGCCGGATGCGGGTCGAAAATCGACATTGCCGACAGGATCGGGTCGATCAGCGGCAATGCCACGAGGCAACCGATAACCCGCATGGCGAAATTTCCGAACGGCACGCGCAGTTTGACGGGATCGCCGCTGGTGCCCTCCAGCAAGGGATTGAGAGAGCTGCCGAGATTGGCGCCCAGCACCATCACCAGAGCCGAATGAGCGTCGATGACGCCGGCGCCTGCGAGTGACATGATGAACAGCAACGCGGCGACGCTGGAATGGGCAAGCCATGCAAAGATTGCTGACAGAAGCACCAGGATCAGCGGATCAGGCGCAATGACGGCCAGGAGGTCCTTGATAACCGTCGAGGATTCGATAGGCCTAATCGTTTCACTCAGGAGATGAAGCGACAGCAACATCAGCCCGAGGCCGATGGTCACTCGTCCGAGATCCTTGATCCGGCTTGTTCTTCCTCTCCGGTAAGCCACGAAGCCGCCGAAGATCAGTGCCGGGAAAATCAGGGACACGTCGAACGAGAGCACCTGCACGATGAGCGTCGTGCCCACATTCGCGCCGAGCATCACGGCCAGGGCCGGAATGATGTCGACCGCCCCTCCCGCCGTAAAGGATGCCACCATCAAGGCCGTCGCCGTGCTGCTTTGCAGGACCGTCGTCACACCGACACCGGCGAGAAAGGCTTGCAGGCGCGTCCTCAGCGCCACCCCAAGGATCCAGCGCAGATCGCTGCCGAAAGCGCGTTGAACCCCGCTATTGACCATGTTGATGCCCCAGAGAAGCAGGGCAATCTCACCGAAAAGGTGGATCAAGACCGAGGTTGCAGACATTCAGTCCTCTGGATTCGAGAAATACGGCACAATCCCCTTGCTTACCCACCAATCGGCGCAACCGCAATAAGGTTGCCGGCTAATAATGACCATGTACCGGAATAATCTCCAGAAAATCGCCGTGAATGCTCCCTCACGGGAATGCCGTGGCCGGGAAAACTCAACCTTGTCACCATGGATGCACCGGCATCCTGCCAGGCAGCGCAGCTTAGCCGTTAGAGTTTTGGCATAAACTCAAAAACCGCAAAGCCTTAGCCGATACCAATTTGGCTACTCCTAACGCATGCCGTCATCCCCTTAAGGTCGTCTGCTCTTTTCTTCGTATAATCGGTACGCATGGAGTGTCCTACAAAGCTAAGTTCCAAGGCGGTTCGGGCGTTGATTGACGGTATCTCACTGGTTGGTGTGCGAGGGCGCGAGATGGGTTTGGACGATCCATTTCCAATTGAGAAATGCTCCGGACGCGTCCGGGGAGCCATTCTGGCGGAATTTCAAGGACGGTGTCCCACCATCCGCGAAGTTGCCAGCATTTCAGATGCCCAATGGCTGACCGTCCCCAATATCGGCCCGACGACATTGGAAGAGTTACGCAGCATGACGCACCCTGTCCCCAACGGAGAATCCCGCCCGAATCCAACAGGGATGCCGGACGGAGAGTTGCTCTCGCGACTCAACCGCCTGCAACGGGAGTTGAACATCATCGTCGGAGAGATCCGGGCACGCTTCAGTGCCGGGATCTCTAAGAAAAATCAGCCGCGGTAAGCTTAGAATCCTGCACGTCTGAAAGATCGCGATCGAAGCGATGCCGCGTGCAGCATGGGAAGCAATCGCACGAGAGCCTCGGACCCACTTTTGGGTCCGAGGCTCAATTCCCAAAGTAGCGCATCGACGGCTGCAGAAAAACGGGTCAATTTTTCGCTGACGCGAACCTCTGGTTCCGCGCGATGCGCTAGCCTTCCAAAACTGCTCTTCGACCAAATTTAACGATCTAGATCACGAAGGACAGGCTGGCCCGGGTCCCCATGTGATTCTGATCGAACTCGATGGCGGATTGTAGGTTGGATGCCATGGCTTTCACGATCTTCGTGCCAAGGCCGCTTCCCTGCACCACCCCGGTGCCCTTCCACCCGATCCCGTCATCCTCGACAACAAGTACCGCATGACCGTCTGCGGAAGACAGGCCAACACGGATATCACCCGTCCTGCCGGCCGGATAAGCATATTTGAAAGCGTTCGTGACAAGTTCTGTTACGATCACGCCAACGGAGACCGCCTTGTCCGTCGGAATCGAAATCGTCTCAGCCAACAGGGTAATCGTGTGCTCGCGCCCAGCGGCACGCATGGCGCCCTCGAGTTCCTCGACAAGACCTTGCAGGTAGGTATCCATCTCGACGAACCGCACGTCGTTCGAGGTGTAAAGGCGCCGGTGGATCTGCGAGATGGCCGTGATGCGGCTTTGGGTTTCCCGCAACGTGTCTCTCGCGACGGTATCGCTGCCGAGCGCCCGCTGCTGCATGGCGACGAGGGACGCGACCAGTTGCAAACTGTTTGCAACGCGATGATCCACCTCGCGGAGCAGCATCTCTGCCCGCTCTCGCGCCTCGCGCATTTCCCTTTCCGCGGCCTCCTTCCCCTGGCGGAGCCTTTCGGCGGCGAGCGCCTGCTCGGCAGCCGTCCGGAGGAGATCGAGGAAAACCCCGCCGACATCCTTGATGACGTAGTCGGCCGCGCCTGCCTTCAGGGCGGCGACTGCAATCCTCCCCTCATCGGCTCCGGTCACGTAGACGACCGGAGGCGGATTGGAGAGGGTCCGGATTTCGGTGAGAACCTCGAGGCCTTCCTTGCCGGGCATGAAGTGATCGAGCGCGATCACGTCGAAATGCTCGGCGGCAAGATGATTCAGACCCTCATCGCCGCTGAGGGCATGTCTGACCTGAAAGCCGTAGCGTGACAGCGAGCGCTCGACGAGCCGGCCAAGGCCGTGATCGTCATCGATATAAAGAAGCCGGATCGGTGGGGTTTCCGAGACGCCCTGGCTCATAGGGCTTCGGGAACCTGAATGACTGAAAGGAAGAGCCCAAGCTGGCGGATGGCCTGCGAGAAGGACTCGTATTCCACCGGCTTGGTGATGTAGACATTGGCACCGAGGTCGTAGCAGCGCTGCACTTCGCGCCGATCATCCGTAGTCGTGAGCACCACCACCGGAGCACGTTTCAGCTTCTCGTCGCTTTTCAGTTTGGCGAGAATGTCGACCCCGTTCATGTCCGGCAGGTTGAGATCGAGCAAAACCAGGAAGGGACCGGCATTGCGCACCGCTTCGCTGAACAGGTGCTCCAGGGCAGCCGTCCCACTGGTGAAGGTGCGAAGTTCGTTGTAGACGCCCGCCCGGCGGATGTTCTTCTCAATCAGGCGGGCATGTCCCTCATCGTCCTCGACCATGATGATGGTGACGGGCTGTTGGTGGGGCATCAGGCGGCTTCCGAACTCATGCTGATATAGCTTGGCAGGACGACGGTGAAGATCGAGCCCTCGCCCAGCCGCGACGATACGGAGATTGTCCCGCCGAGCCTTCGCACAAGAGCGCGTACATGTGCAAGCCCGATTCCCTCGCCCTGCTGATCCTGGACTCCGGAGCGTCGGAACAGATCGAAGATCCTCTCGAAATCCTTCGGATCGATGCCCCGCCCATTATCCTCGATCTCATAGATAACATTGGCCCCGAGATGCCGCCCCCGGACCGCAATCCGACCAGGGCGGGATGGGTGAAGGTATTTTACCGCATTGTCGATGAGGTTCCCGAAGATCTGCTCGATGGCCAGCCGATCGCTGGTGAGATCGGGAAGGGGCTCGATCAGCAGTATCGCGCTCCGCTCGTGCAGCTGATGCGCAACGCTGTGGCGCTGGGCCTCGAGCAGTTGGGCCATATCGATGGGCTCGGGAGCCAGAACCCGCCTTCCCTCACGGGACAGTTTCAGGATCGCACGGATCAGCTTGTCCATCTTCACGGTCGAGGACCGGATGAAGCCGATCGCCTCTGGCAGATCGGATTCGATAGCCGCGCGTATTTCCGGCGAGATCAGGTTGGAATCGGCTTGCCGAACATTCCGGTAGAACCGCTCGATCTCGGCCTGCGCCCCTTCGAGCTCGCTCGTGAAACCCATGACGTTGACGAGCGGAGCCCGCAGATCATGGCTAACGATATAAGCGAAGCGCTGAATCTCTTCGTTCGCGGCATCGAGTTCGGTCACCCGCTCCGCCAGGATCGATGCCAGTCGGCGGGTTTCCTCCTCGGTGCGCAGTGCACGCTCGCGGCTCTCTCGAAGCGCGTCTTGAGCCTGCCTGAGATCATGGATGTCGGTGCAGGTTCCGAACCAGCGTTTGATCCGCCCTTCCTCGTCACGAACCGCCTGGGCCCGTCCGAGCACCCATCGGTACTCACCGGAGCGATGCCGCAACCGGTATTCGATGTGGTACGGCTCGCCCGTCGCAAGGCAGTGGCGCCAGACGCCCCACGCCCGCTCCTGATCATCCGGATGGAACATGCCATTCCAGGCCTCGCCATCGGTCGAGCCTTCTGGAACGCCCGTATACTCGTACCAGCGCTGGTTGTAGTAGTCGTGATGCCCGTCCGGCTGCGTCGCCCAGATCAGCTGGTCGATTGAATTGGCAATGGCGCGGAATCTCTCTTCGCTTTCGCGCAGGGCCTCCTCGCTGCGTTTCTGCTCAGTGACATCATGACCCTGCACGAAGATGCCGGACACCTGTCCATCGGGATCGAAGATCGGCTGATAAACGAAATCGAGAAAGCGCTCCTCCCGAACATCCCCGGAGGACTGCCTCAAGTGAACACGGATGCTTCGGCCAACGAAAGGCTGACCGCTGTGATAAACCCGGTCGAGAAGATCGATGAAGCCCTGCCCTACCACCTCCGGCAACGCGTCCCGGACGGGCTTCCCAACAATGTTCTCACGACCGATCAGCTGGAGATAGGCCGCATTGGCCATGGTGAAGACGTGATCGGGCCCGCCGAGGGCGGCCATGAAGCCGGGCGCCTGCTGGAACAATCCTCGCAGGTGCTGTCGCTCCTCACTCAGAGCTTGGTTGGCTTCCTGCACGGCCTGCGCGCGGCGGAACATATCCGTTTCGATCAGCGCGGAGGGACCGGACGGCAGGATTGTGGTTCTCGCCAGGTTCCGCAGCCGATGTAGTTCCGTAACATCGACCGTGTGCTGGAGAATGAAGGTCATCTCGCCGTTGTGGTTGAAGAGCGGCGTATGGGTCGCACTCCAGTAGCGCTCCTCGAATCCCTGGCCGCTCGGCAGCGGAATGGCGTACTCGATCAACGATAGATAATCCGCAGTCTTCTCCCGGACGACTTTCTCAAGGGAACCTCGCAGTTGCCGGTGGCTCGAAGAATCGGGATCGCTCGGAAATGCCTCGAACATGTTGCGTCCGAGCAGGTCCTCCCGCTTGCGCATGGTGACGTGGAGATAGGCGTCGTTCATCCCGACAATGGTGAGCGAGAGGTCCAGCAGCACGTAAGGGTTCGGAGACGCGCTGAAGAGCGCTTCGAAATTGATCGTCTTCAATCACTATGCTGGGCGGCCGCCAGCCCCCTCGTTGTTGCCTGACAGAGTTTGTCCGTATTTAGGCGGCTCACAGCCAAGTGCCATAGGGCGCGACAATCACCCTGTACCTGTGACCAATCCGACACTCAAAAGCCGCAGCGGCCATCCCGAGCGAGTGGCGTCAGTGCCCGCTCAGGGCTCGTATCCGATCTGGACCCGGCTAGCCGCCTGCCGCGCCCGCTCGCGCGCTTCCTCCACCGTACCGCCGGAGGCCAGAGCGACCCCCATGCGGCGGTGCTTGCGGGTGGTCGGCTTGCCGAAGATACGCACCTCCACGTCCGCGTCCGCCGAGCCCAAGACGAGGGCATTGCTCAGCCCTTGAATCGTAAACCGCTCGGCCTCCCGGTCGGCCAGGATCACGGCCGAGGCGGTGGGACCGTGCAGTCGAACCTGTGGGATCGGCAGGCCCAGCACGGCGCGGGCATGAAGGTCAAACTCTGACAGGTTCTGGGAAAGAAGTGTCACGAGGCCCGTGTCATGAGGGCGGGGGGAGAGCTCGGAGAAAACCACCTCGTCACGGGTCACGAAGAACTCGACGCCGAAGATCCCGTAGCCGCCGAGATTATCGACGACCTTCCGGGCCATTTCCTTGGCGTCGTCGAGCAGCTTCTCGGTCATGGGGGTCGGCTGCCAGGATTCCTGGTAATCGCCTCGCTCCTGCCGATGCCCGATGGGTTCGCAGAACGAGACGCCCTCACGCGAGCGGATCGTCAGCAGGGTGATCTCGTACTCGAAGGCGATGAACTCCTCGACGATCACCTTCTTCCGGTCCCCGCGCATGTTCGCCACGGCATCGTTCCAGGCCAGTTCCAACTGATCGGGCGTTCTCACCGTGCTCTGTCCTTTGCCGGAAGAGGACATAACCGGCTTGATCACACAGGGCAGACCCGTGTGCTCGGCACCTTCCCTCACCTCTTCCAGGCTTTCCGCATAGCGGTACTTTGACGTGCGCAGACCAAGTTCGGTTGCGGCAAGCTCCCGAATCCGGTCCCGGTTCATGGTCAGCGACGCGGCTCGGGCGGAGGGAACGACCGTAAATCCCTTGTCCTCGAAATCCTGCAGCACTTCCGTGCGGATCGCCTCGATCTCCGGAACGATGAAATCGGGCCGATGCTTCTCGATAGCGTTCCTGAGGGCACCCGCATCGAGCATGGAAAACACCTCGGACTCGTCCGCCACCTGCATGGCGGGAGCGTTCGCATAGCTGTCACAGGCCACCACGTAGCAGCCATAGCGCTTGGTCGAGATCACGAACTCCTTGCCGAGCTCGCCCGATCCGAGGAGAAGAATCTTGGCTGTGAACACGGTAATGCCTTTCGTTCAGGACTTGGGCCGCTTTGCCTGTGTGACAACGCGCCAGACTTAATTCCCCTGGTACAGAAGAGCCAGCGCTTTGAAGCATCCATGGCTGAGACAGGCCGCAGGGTCGAGTCCCGGTTCTTTCAAACCGGCAACAGACGGTCCTTATTCACATAGGATAATCTCAGTCCTGGTTCCTCTTTGCAGATCCGTCTGAAACCCGCTGCTTTCGGCATTTTAACAGCACACCATGGATCAAGTTTCCCTTGCGTAGCGTTCAACAGCAGCGACAGGGTTTCGGCCTCGCTTGCGCTGGATGCAGCCCTGCCGCCTCAATCGCGCATTACGCAATCCCAGGTTCAATGGGCTAAGGGGTCTGCGCAGGAGAAGCCCAATGCTAGCCAAGAAGAAATCATCCGAGAGCCGGAACCGGCGCGTGACCCGAGTCGAACCCCCCGTCCTCGAGGAGGCGGTTGTCGCGGCACAAGGACTGACGGATAACATTGAAAGCCAGGTCGAGATCGCCGCACAGCTCATGGGACTGCCGGAGGATGAAGTACGTCCCGTCGTGCTGAAGTCGGTGTCCCAGCCCCGCCGTTCCGAGCGCCTGCCCGAGCGTATGATCATGTCTGAGCGGAGCGAAGGCCCGAAGGTCGTGGTGGTCGAGCGCAAGCGCCCCCGCCTCGTCATGCCGAGATAGTTCCCTTATCCTCTCACCCCGTCCGGACGCGCCTGGCGCAACCGCTCGTCCCTGCGCATCCTCACCGCCGCCGTCCTGCGGGATTGTCCGACCATGGTCAAAGGTATTGTTCTTGCATTTCTTGCCTTTGCCGTCTTCGCCTGGGGCGACGCGTTGGTAAAGGAAATCGGGCACGGCCTCGATCCCTTCGAGGTGACCTTCTTCGGATATCTCATTCCCTTTCTCCTATCGCCTGTCTTCATGAAGCCCGGCGACAGGCTCGTCGATCTGGTGCGGTGGAATAAGCCCTGGCTCATGGGGCTTCGGGTTTTCCTGATCGCCATTACGACGCCGCTCAGCGTCATGGCCTTCCGGAGCCTGCCCTTCGCGGAGGCCTTCGCCCTTATGTTCCTCATGCCCAGCCTGGTCACGATCCTCTCCATCTTCGTGCTGAAGGAGCATGTCCGATGGCGCCGTGGCCTTGCCGTCTGCGCGGCCTTCATCGGCGTGCTGATCATCGTGCGTCCGGGCTTCAAGGAGTTTCTGCCGGGCCACCTGGCGGCGCTCGCCACCGCCTTATGCTCGGCAGGCGGTGTCATTACGGGCAGGATGATCGGTCACTCCGAGAAACGTTTCACCTTGATCGGAACCGTCTTCCTGGCAACGACACTTCTGGCCGGAATTCTGATGATTCCGGGCTTTGCCTGGCCGATGATGCATCAATGGGTGCTGCTGCTCGCCTTCGCCGCAACCGCCTTCGTTGCGCAAGCCCTGTTTATCATCGCGACCTTGTACGCTCCGGCTGACCGGCTCGGAGCGGCTCAGTACAGCCAGATCCTCTGGGCTCTGGCCATCGGGGCGCTGTTCTTCGACGAATGGCCCGATGCTCTGGCATTGGTCGGCATCTTCATCGTCGTTGCGGCCGGTCTGTTTATCTTCGCGCGGGAACAGACGCTCAAGCGGGGGCAGCCTCAGGGTGCGGCTCCAGCCGAGCCTGCCCAGCCCGAAACGGTGGCCGCCCCCATACCCCATTGAAGCCTCCCGGGGTGCGACTTCTGCGTCAACCTTCGTTTCCTCATCTCCAAGCCGCCCTATCTCCGCCTTTGTAGGGCTCTGATTGCTCGGTGTCCGGGCCAGGGCCAAGGTAGACAGGGTGGTTTCCTTGGCAGGCGCGTATATCAACCGGATCGGCACCGCCGTTCCGCAGCACGATGTCCACCAGACCTTCATCGGCTTCGTGGATCAGTTTCTGTCTGAGCGGAAGGACAAGCTGATCTTCAGGCGGATGGTCCAGCGGTCGGGGATCGAACACCGCTACTCGACCCTACCGCCGAGCGATAACCTTGAGGCAGCCGCTGACCGAGAAGGCTTTTTCCGACCTGGACAGTTTGTCGGGACCGGTGCCCGCATGCAGCGCTTCGAGACCCATGCCGTCGATCTCGCGCAGCAGGCCATCGAGGCTCTCGGCCTGCAAGAGGACCTGACATCCATCACCCACATGGTGGTCGCTTCCTGCACCGGATTTACAGCCCCGGGGCTCGATCAGCAGCTCATGGAGCGTTTAGGGCTCAATCCCTCCATCGAGCGCACCATGGTAGGGTTCATGGGCTGCGCCGCCGCCGTCAACGCTCTGAAGGTTTCTCATCACATCGTCCGGTCCGAGCCAAGCGCCAGGGTCCTGGTGGTCAATCTGGAACTCTGCACGCTCCATCTTCAGGAAACCTCCGACCTCGAGGTCATCCTCAGCGCCCTGCTGTTCGGCGACGGATGCGCGGCGAGCCTCGTCTCGGCCGAACCGAAAGGCATTGCGCTCAAGGATTTTCGCGTCGCGACGATTCCGGATACC
Source organism: Microvirga tunisiensis (assembly GCF_009296175.1). Lineage (GTDB taxonomy): Bacteria > Pseudomonadota > Alphaproteobacteria > Rhizobiales > Beijerinckiaceae > Microvirga > Microvirga tunisiensis. The sequence goes on from NZ_VOSK01000040.1 coordinate 29,538, forward strand.
CGCGATCTCATCACCTGGCGTATCGGCGATGCTGGGTTCGAGATGAGCCTGTCCGGAGAGGTTCCCCAGCAGATTACGAAAGCCCTTCGCCACGAGGCCACCCGCAATGATGATGGCGGTATCCTGCGCGGCCAGCACAAGGACGATTTCGACCTCTGGGCAGTCCACGCCGGCGGGAGAACAATCCTTGATGCGGTCGAACAGGGTCTCGACCTCGGGCCTGAGGCGTTGCGCTGGTCGCGTAATGTGTTGCGAGACTTCGGCAACATGTCGTCCGCCACACTGATGTTCGTTCTCGGCCGGATCATGCAGGATGCCCCTCCGAGTTCAAACGGTTTCGGAATGGCATTCGGCCCGGGATTGGTGGCCGAAACCTTCCGCTTCACCCTTGCCGGATGAAGCCCCATGAGTCGGAGTTTTGCCGAGCGCAGCCCCGAGACGGAATGGATGGATACCGAGGCCGTCAGTCTCGACGACTACCGCTCCTGCCTGAAGGATCTGGCCACGGTCAATGTCGTGACCATGACACATGGACCGATCCTGAAATGGCTCGACCGCGCCACCCGCCACCTGAACCCACAGGATCGGGTGACGATCCTCGATGTCGGATATGGATACGGTGACCTGCTGCGACGGATCCATGCCTGGAGCCGCCGTCGGAACCGGCCCGCCAGCCTGATCGGCGTCGATCTCAACCCCATGAGCGAGCTGATTGCCCGCGCTGCGACGCCTCCCGGTGTTGGCATCAATTACCGGACCGGCAACGTCTTCGATTTCCAGCCTGAACGCCCCATCGACTTCATCATCTGCTCGCAGACGACGCACCACATGTCGAATGAGGAGCTTGCAGGCTTTGTCCGCTGGATGGAGCGGGTCGCCACGCGCGGCTGGTACATCGCCGATCTCTACCGTCATCCCATCCCGTTCCATTTCTTCCGCGCCTTGTCCTGGGCGGCCGGATGGCATCGCTTCGTGCGGCATGATGGCCCGATCTCGATAGCCCGCAGCTTCCGCCGGAAGGATTGGGAGACAATTCTGGCTTCAGCCGGTCTTAAGCCTGGAACTGCTCAAATCCGCTGGTATCCGGCCTTCCGCCTCTGCGTGAGCCGATTGAAATGAGCGAGGGACGCGCAGAAGAGATCGTGATCGTCGGCGGCGGTCTCGCCGGCGCATCCGCGGCCAGCATTCTCGCCGGTGCCGGACGACCTGCGCTCCTGATCGAACGCGATGCGGAGCCGCGACACAAGGTCTGCGGCGAGTTTCTAAGCATCGAGGCTCAGACCTATTTGGCCCATCTCGGCATCGACCTCGACGCACTTGGAGCAAGCCGCATCTCGCACCTGCGCCTCATCCAGGGGCGGAGTATGACAAAAGTCCGCCTGCCCTTTGTCGCCAGAGGATTATCCCGCAGGATCCTGGACGAGGCTCTGCTGCAGCAGGCCCATTCCCGAGGAGCCCGGATCATCAGAGGCCAGGCTGTCAAGTCCATCTCTGTAGATCCTTCGAAGGTCCGCATCGATGTTGCGTCTAGCGGTCAAATCTCTGCGGCGACTGCTTTCCTGGCAACGGGCAAGCATGACGTCAGAGGGATGAAGCGAGTGTATGCCGGCGCCATGGACGACCTCATCGGCTTCAAGATGCATTATCATTTGGCAGAGGAGCAGCAGCAGGCGCTCGAGGGCGCCGTGGAAGTCATTCTCTTTTCAGGCGGTTATGCCGGGCTCCAGATGGTCGAGCAGTATGTTGCCAATCTCTGCCTCGTCGTTTCTCGGCAATGTTTTGAACAGGTCAGCAGAAGCTGGGACACCCTTCTCGATCGCATCATCGGTGGGTGTCCGTATATCGCGGAACGCCTCCAAGGCGCGCGGGCGCTTTTCGAGCGCCCGCTGTCCATCTTCCAAATCCCCTACGGCTTTGTCCACGCGCCGGACCCAAACGAGCCACAAGGCTTGTTCCGGCTGGGCGATCAGGTCGGCGTCATTCCATCCTTTACCGGCGAGGGCATGTCGATCGCTCTGCACAGCGGATGTCTTGCCGCCTCAACTTTTCTTGCGCATGGCAGGGTGAGTTCGATCTACCATGGCTGGATCCGCTCCGATATCCACCGCTCGATCCGGCTCGCATCCATCCTGAACCGCGCCGTGCGACACGCGGCAGGACAGCGAGCGGTCTTTCATCTGTGCCGGATCTGGCCGGCTGCGATGCGGCATGTGACGACGCTGACCCGTGTGCAGGAGGCCTCCATGAGCAGAGCGCTTTCTGCATCATGATCGTCCCCAGAGAGCCTCAGTCATCCGCCGCTGTCGCGGAGCATTATGATGAGCTCGATCCGTTCTATCGCGAGATCTGGGGCGAGCACGTCCATCACGGTCTCTGGACGACGGGCCGGGAAGCACCGGATCAAGCTGTCGAGGCTCTGATCGCACATTTGGCCGACACATTGGCGCTAAGGCCCGGGCAGCAGGTTTGCGACATCGGCTGCGGCTATGGAGCGACGGCCGAATGGCTTGCCGAGCATCACGGTGTCCATGTCATGGGCGTCACCCTCTCATCCGCGCAGCTTCGGCAGGCAGAAAGACGAGCGGCCGGATCGCCCCTTCTCCAGTTCATGCGGCAGGATTGGCTCGCGAACACATTCGAAGATGGCGCCTTCGACCATGTGATCGCGATCGAGAGTTCCGAGCATATGACGGACAAGCAGCGGTTCTTCGACGAAGCGTATCGAACTCTCCGACCGGTTGGGCGGCTTGCCATCTATGCTTGGCTCGCACGCGATAAGGCCCACCCCTGGGAGGAGCGCCTGCTCCTCGAGCCGATCTGTCGTGAAGGACGCCTGCCTGGTATGGGCACCGAGGCGGAATACCGCGAATGGGCGGAAACGGCCGGCTTCGTCGTGGATGGATTCGAGGATCTCAGCCTGAAGGTGAGGCGCACCTGGGCTCTTTGCACCGGACGGGTTGCAAAGAAGCTCCTGACCCATTCGCACTACCGGCGCTACCTGCTCGATGCGCGCTCCCAGAACCGCATCTTTGCCTTGAGCCTTCCGCGGATCTGGCTGGCCTATGCCACCGGATCGATGCGCTACGGGCTTCTGACGGCCCATAGGCCACCAAGTCCTGCCTGATCTCAGAAATTCGGTGCCGCCCTGGCAAGTTGCTCCGCCGTGTCCGCGGCGCCCATGGCGCCGGCAAGCGCTTCGGCGGTGAGGCCGCCCGCATCGCGTGCCTGGAGATCCGCTCCTCGCGCCAGAAGGGCCTCGGCGATCTCGGTGCGGTTGAACATGGCTGCGATCATGAGCGGGGTTTTTCCGCCCTCGCTGCGGCCGTTGGCATCCGCTCCACCGTCCAGCAGGCATTGGACCGTTGCCATGTCGCCTTTGAAGGCCGCGCCCGCCAAGGGCGTCTGCCCGCGATCGTTGGCGAGTTCCGGGTCTGCGCCATGCGCCAGGAGAACCCGCACGGCATCGACATGGCCGTGGTAGCTCGCCAGCATCAGGAGCGAGTCGCCTTTCTCGTTGCGCAGATTCGGCGGCAGCCCCATGCGCAACAATTCCTCGAGATCCTGCGCCTGCCCTGCCCTGGCATGCTGAAAGACCCGCTGGGCGAAGGCGATCGTCTCCTCGTCCAGTTCCGGCTTGGGCGGTTCATTCTGCATCGTGCGCTCCATACGACTCGTGAGACCATTCATGCCTCAGATAGCGGTCAATTTCGCGGAGAGTAGATCGAGAACGGCTGAACCATCGACGCCCAAGGCGACTTGAACCAGCGTCCCTTTCTCCCCGATCGTCAACGCTCCCGCTTCCTCCGTGGAACCGGTACTGACGCTCAAGCGCAAATCCTCCAGACGGAAGAGTTCCGGTGCCAGTGCGAACAGCATCACGCAAGGGTCGTGGAGCGGACGGCTTTGCCGATGAGTCGTGGTCTCGAAATAGGACTCAATGAGATCGGCGACCATGGCGGCCAGAGGCATCCCGGTCGCAGACAGCGCCTCCGCGAAATCCCGCGTGGCGCGCACCTGTCGGGTCACGTCCAGCGGCACGAGCACGAGGGGCAGTCCCGAAGACACGACGACAGCCGCCGCTTCCGGATCGGCCCACAGATTGAACTCGGAGCGCGGACCCACATTGCCAGCCTCGTGAACCACGCCTCCCATGGCTATGATCCGGCCGATGCGACTGGCGGCTTCCGGCTTTTCGAGAATGAGGCGGGCGATGTTGGTCAGCGGTCCGAGAGCGAGCACATCGACTGTACCGGCCGGCTCGTTGAGCAGGAGTTCCGCCAGCCATGCGACGGCAGGCTGGTTTTCCGGCTGCTTTGTGGGATCAGGCAGAGCGACGCCGCCGATGCCGTCTTTCCCATGCAGGTTCAGCGGCTCAGGTCCGGCCGGGACAGAGGCGTAGCCGCACCTGCGAAGACCGGAATATCCTCCCGGCTGACGAAAGCCAGCAGCCGGCCCGCGTTTCGAGTCGTCGTTTCAATGCCGATGTTGCCGGCAACCGTCGCCATGCCCGCAATGGCAAATTCAGCGGAGGCAAGGGCAAGCAGGATTCCAATGGCATCGTCGATGCCTGGATCCGTATCGATGACGATCAGCCGGGGTTTTGCGTGAGGCATGATGAGGTTAGAAACCTTGCTGTGAGTCCGTGCGGCCGCTTATCCGACACCGGACGGAATTTGACCATAGTCACAGGTGCTCCGTGATCCATTCAGCCTCGCTTCCCGACGATCTCCTGGTGAATGCCGAGGATGAGGTGAACATCCGCCAGGGTCTCGTTCTGGTCGCCCTGAGCAAGCGGCCTGCCGATATGCTGTTGCGGGTCGGTCGCCTGCTCGATGTTCACACGCGCACGTGGGTCGAGGATCAGGAGATCGCCATCCGCGGCCGGCGCATCGCCTGGACCGGACCTTCAGGCACCTACCCCGGAACGGCTCGTGCGCACGCGGATCGCAGCGATCTCGCCGCTGTCCCTGGATTCGGTGAGGTGCACAAGCATATCGAGAGCTCGCACATCACGCCCGAATACGAGGCGGCGCTCGTTCTGCCGCGCGGCAATACCTGGACCTGTGAGGCAAGCCATGAATTCTCGAACGTGGATGGCCCCCACAACCTCGAATTCTGGCTCACCGCCCGGCGGCACGGCTCGCCGATGAAGATCTTCCCGCTTCCGGGATCGGCCGTGCCTCCGACAGCCTACGAATGGGGTGGCGGATACTACGGTTACGACGAGCAGGCTGGCTTTCTGAGAGAAAGCCTCATGGTCGCGGGCCTCGACGAGGTCATGGATTGGCCCGCCGTCTGGAACCCGGAGAACCCTTCGCACAAGCGGCTCTGGGGCATGATCCAGGCGACGTTCGAGAAGCGTGGCGTCGTGGAGGGTCACGGCGCGGGCTTGCGCGATATGAACTCCATTAACGCCTTCCGCAGCGGGACTTGCCTCCGATCACGAGGGTTGGACGGCTGAGGAAGTCTGGGACAAGCTGCGCCACGGCATCTTCATCGAGATCAGGCCGCATTCGATGCCTGAGATCATCGGGGGACTGCTTCAGCGCGGTCTCTCGGACTGGTCGCAGGTAGCTTTCGCCACCGATGACCGCAGCGCGTCGGATACGCTGCGGATGGGCGCCACGGATCACAATGTCCGCTTGGCCGTTCAGTCGGGGCTCTCGCCTGAGATCGCGATCCAGTGCGTCACGATCAATCCAGCTCGACACATGCGGCTGACACTGGGTCGGCAGCATCGCGCCAGGACGCTTCGCGGATATCGTGCTTCTCGACGACGTGGAGACGCTCTCGATCGCTGAGGTCTGGGCGGACGGAAAGCCGGTGTCCAAGGGAACGGATTATCTGGGTCCTCTGCCCTCCATCGAATGGCCCGACTGGGCCTCGAAGACAGTGAACATCCAGCGCAGGATTGAAGCGAGGGATTTCGTCGTCGCCGCACCCGACCGCGCCAGCGTGCAGGCGGCACTGCTGCGACCGTTCCACTGGCACGACGACTTCATCACGATGGAACTTCCTGTAGACGCCGGTGAGGTTCAGCGTGACTTAGGGCGTAACGTAACGAAATTCGCCATCGTCGACCGCTTTTCAGGCGAGGCAAAGATCTCCCGCATGTTCTGGCTTGGCTGCGGCCCGAAAACGCCCGATACGGCGGTCGGCTGCACGGTCGCTCACGACAAGCACAATCTCTGGATCGTAGGATCGTCCGACGAAGCCATGGCGATGGTGGCCAACCGCGTTGCGGAAATCGGCGGCGGCTGGGTTCTCGTCAGCGGCGGAAAGGTGCTGGCCGAGGTGCGCTACGAGATCGGTGGGTTGATGACCCAGCGCCCGGCGGAAGACCTCGATGCCGAGATGCAGCAGCTGTACGCGGAAGCGGCAAAGATCGAATGGCTGTACGAGCCCACCTTCTCGCCGCGCTGGTTTCCGGGCTTTCCGGAGCGGCTCCAGTTCGCGACCCTCACCTGTGCGCCCTGGCGCTGGGTGCTGGTCGCGCCGTGCGAGGCCGCTCCACAAGGCTTCGTCAACGTGGCGACCGGACAGACGCACCCGGTCGTCTGGTAAGAATCAGCCCGCCGCGTCGATCCGCGCCATCTCGGCCTTGAACGTGGCTGCGATTTGGCCCGCATCGCGCAGGATCTTCTTGCGCTCCAGGCTCTGGACATTGCGGCCGCGCATGATCCAGCGGCCGCCGACCATCACGTCCTGCACATCAGCCGGCATCGCTGAAAACACCAGCGTGGCGTAGATGTCGTAGACCGGCTGCAGACGCGGCGCCGACAGGTCGATGCGGATGAGATCCGCCTGCTTGCCGGGCTCGAGCGAACCGATGCGGCTGTCGAGACCCAGCACCTGCGCTCCTTCCAGCGTTGCCATGCGGATCACCTGGGCCGCCGGCATGGGCTTGCGGCTGTGACCGAGCAGCTTCTGGAACATGGAAACCGGACCAAACTGGCTGAACAGGTCGAGGGTGTTGCCGCTCATCGGTCCGTCGGTGGCGATGCCGACCTTGATGCCCGCCGCCCGCATGGCCTCGATGGGCGCGATGCCGCGCCCGGCCTTCGCATTCGAGCGGGCATTGTGGGCCACGCGTACATCCGCTTTGGCCATGCGCTCGATCTCGAAGGGGTCGATATGCAGGCAATGGGCCGTGATCAGTCCGGGCAGCAGAAGCCCCGCCTTCTCGACCACCGCGACGGGCCGCAGGCCGTGGTTCTTGCGGCACCATTCCATCTCGCTGTCCATCTCGGCGAGATGGAGCTGCACCGGCACGCCCGGATGTGCCTCGGCCCACCGGGCGACGCGGGCCATGATTTCGACGTCGGTCGAGTACGGCGCATGGGGCGCGATGGACGGAACGATCCGCTCGTGACCCGAGAACTCGGCCACCAGCTCTTCGACAAGGGCAAATCCCTCGTCGATGGTCTTGTGATCGGGCGGATCGAAGGTCGCGAGGGTCTGGCCGACCACACCTCGCAGCCCGGCTTGATCAAGTACCCGCCCGACCTCGGTCTCGTAATAATACATGTCGGCGATGGTGGTGACGCCCGCCTCAATGGATTCGAGCGCGCCGAGAAGCGTGCCGACACGCACCATCTCCGGCGTCACGAACTTGCGCTCCATCGGCAGCACATAGCGGAAAAGCCGGTCGTCCACGTCTTCGCCGAGGCCGCGGAAGAGCGTCATCGCCAGATGCGCGTGGGGATTGACCATGCCGGGCATGACCACATCGCCGTCGACGTCGATGATCTCGGCGCCTTCCACCTGAGGCGGCTCGCCGGACCCAAGCGCCCGGATCGTGCTGCCCTCGACATGGATCCATCCGCCGTCGATGACGCTCATGGTCGTATCGATAGGCAGAAGGCAGGCGTTCTTGATCAGAATCGCAGCCATCACTCGTCCTCCTCGGAGGCAAGGATGGTGGATTGCTCCGGCACCGGCACGAGCTTCACGCTTGTGCCTGCCTCCAACGGCGCCGTCAGGCTACCGTTGCCAATCAGATGGCCTGCAGCCGTCTCACAGTGATACTGATAGGCTCGGCCGAGATAGGTCCGCAGGCCCAATCGGGCGGGAAGCCCTTCAGCGGCCGAAGCGGTCGATACCATCAGGCCATCGGGCCGCGTGGCGAGCAGGAACGTGTCCGGGATCGCGCCGAACAGGTTCTGAGACAGCCGCAGTCGCATTCCTGCTATCTCAGCGGTCACGACATCGCCGTCGCGCGCAACCACCTTCAAGGGAATGATGTTTTCGAAGCCGACGAAACGGGCCACGAAGGTGTTGGCCGGACGGCGGTAGAGCACCTCAGGCCGATCAAACTGCATGAGGCGCCCGGCATCCATGATGGCGACGCGGTCGGAGATCGAGAACGCCTCCTCCTGGTCGTGCGTGACATAGACCGAGGTGGTGCCGTTGACCGAGGTGGTGCCGTTGGCGCGCTGCAGTTGGCGGATCTCGACGCGCATCTCGACCCTGAGCTTGGCATCGAGATTGGAGAGTGGCTCGTCGAACATCAGGAGCGGCGGCTCGATAACGAGCGCCCGCGCCAAAGCGACACGCTGCTTCTGTCCGCCCGAGAGCGCGCCCGGCGCGCGGTCTGCGAGAGTTGCGAGGCCCACGCGCTCCAGCATGGCCAAGGCTCGCTTGCGACGCTCGGCTGGGGCGATGCCCCGCTGTTTGAGGCCGAAGGCGACGTTGTCGAGGACCGACAGGTGCGGGAACAGGGCGTAGTTCTGGAAGACCAGGCCGATATCGCGCTTATGTGTTGGCAACCGCGTCAAGTCGCGCCCGCCGAGCAGGATCGATCCGCTGGTGGGCGATAGAAAACCGGCGATGAGGCGCAGGGTCGTGGTCTTGCCGCAGCCGCTGGCACCGAGGAGGGACACGAGTTCTCCGGCCTGAACCGAGAGCGAGAGATCTTCGAGAACCTTGGTCGTCCCGTAATGGGCGGAAACGGCGTTGATATCGAGAGGCTGTGCCACGGAAAGCTACTTCGCAAGAAAGGTGAGGCCGAGGGTTCGCTCCACGATGGCCATCACGGCCACGGTGAGGAACATCAGAAGGACGGAGACGGAGGCGACCGTCGGGTCGAAGAACTGCTCCACATGCGCCAGGATCTGGATCGGCAGAGTGCTGATGCCCGGTCCTGTCAGGAAGAGCGACACTGACACGTCATTAAGCGAGGTGATGAAGGCGAGAATGAATGCGGCGATCACCCCTGCCCTCACATTCGGCAGCACGATGGTGAAGAAGGTTTTCACCGGAGCGCTCCCTAAGCTGATCGCTGCCTCCTCGATGGAGAAGTCAAAGGAGGCCAGGCTCGCGCTGATCACCCGCACCACATAGGGCAGCACGATCAGCGTGTGACCGATCAGAAGGGCCGCGAAGATCGGAAGGCCTGCCCCGACCGTCAACGACTTCAGAAGCGCGAAGCCGAACACGATTTCGGGTACGAGGATCGGCAGCACGAACAGCGTTCCGAGCCAGCGCGGAAGCTCGACCCGGAATCGATTGAGGGCATAGGCCGCCGGAACGCCGATCAGGAGCGCGATCAGCGTGCCCAAAAAGGCGATCTGGAGGCTGGTGACGATGGTCCGCCGGAAGGCGCTGATCTCGAAGATGTTTTCGAACCAGCGCAAGGAGAGCCCCCGCGGCGGAAAGGTCAGGTAGGTCGTGTCGCTGAGTGCCGCGCCGACCACAATGACCAGCGGCACCATCAGGAAGAGATAGACCAGCGCCGCGACGGCGATGAGGATGGGATGAGGTCTGTCGGACATCACGTGGCCATGGGGTTGATGCGGCGGGCGATGTGGCTCATCGCAAGAACGATGGAGATGGTGATGACCGTCATGATGGTCGCAATCGTCGAGGCGCCGACCCAGTCGAACGAGACCATGGCGCGCTGCTGCAGAAGCGTCGCGAGCACGGTCTGGCGCTCACCGCCCAAAAGCTGCGGGATCGCGTAAGCCGTGAAGCTGCCGGTGAAGACCAGCACGGCACCGACGATGAGGCCAGGCACGGCCAGGGGAAGCAGGACCTGCCAGAACGTCGCCATGGGCGAAGCGCCGAGCGACGAGGAGGCCTGCAGCACATCGCGAGGGATGTTCTCAAGCACACCGACCAGCGACAGAACCATGAGCGGCACGAAGAGATAGACCATGCCGATGATGACGGCGCCTTGCGTGTAGAGCAACTCGAGCGGCTCGTTGACGATGCCGAGCGCGAGTAGGGTCTGGTTCAGGATGCCGTTGCGGCCAAGAATGATGAGCCAGGCGAAGGCGCGGACCACGACGCCCGTCAGAAGCGGAAACACCGCCGCCACGATGAGCAGGCTCTTCAGCTTGCCCGGCGCACGCGACACCACATAGGCGGTCATGAAGCCGAAGATCAGGGAGATGATCGTCGTGAAGGCCGAAATCTGCAGCGTCCGAAACAGGACAGTCGTGCGAAAGCCGCTGTTGAAATAGGAGATGTAGGGGGAGAAAGCCCCGCGCGGATCCATGAAGGTTCCCGCGATCACCGCTCCGATCGGCACGATCAGGAATCCGATCACGGCGAGCGTGGCGGGCGCTGACAGCGCCCACCCGGTTGCGCCATCCCGGCGCCAGAAGTGTCTTGATGTCATGATGGCAGGATTACTTCCCGAAGACCTCGCTCCAGGCATCGAGCCAGTCGTTCTTCGCCGCATTCAGCTTCTCGTAGTCGAGACGCTTGAGGGACGAGATCATCTTCTGGCCATAGGTCCAACGGGCCGCTTCCTCGGGCTTCAGCTGCACTGCGGTGGCAACAGGAGCATCGACGCCCCGCTCGGCCAGCGTCTGCTGGATCTTGGGTTCGAGGATGAAGTTGATGAACTGGTGCGCCAGATCGGGGTTCGCAGCGCCCTTGGCAATGTTCACCGTGTTGAGGGTGGCATAATCGCCCTCCTTCAGCTCGGCCCAGCGCACCGTCGGCACGGCCGCCTGGATCTGGGCCAGAGCGAAGTCCTGCGCCATAGCGACGGAGACCTCGCCGGTCGAGAACAGGTTCACGAGCTCCGAGCCGGTGTTGTAGTTCTTGACCACGTTGGGCTTCAGCTGCTCGAGAGCCTTGAAGGCCGCACTCTCGTCCTTGTAGGGATCGACGCCCGCCTTGTTGGCGGCGACCAGAACCGTCATCGGGCCGGCGGTGGTGGTGATGCCGGGGAGCGAGACACGGCGCTTGAGATCGTCGCGCCAAAGGTGGTTCCAGGAGGTGATCGGTGCCGACACCTTGGCGCTGTCATAGATAATGCCGACGCGGCCGATGGTGTAGGCGGGACCGAACTTGCCTTGCGGCTCCTTGGCGAGTTCGTAGATGCCGTTGACGTTGGGGACCTTCGAGCGGTCGACTGGCTGGAACAGGCCTTCCTGGATGCCGATCTGGGAGTAGCTGTCGGTGAGATAGACGACATCCACCCCGCCGCCGCCGCGGATCTTGATCTTGTTCAGGCGGTCGGCATTGTTGCCGGTTTCGAAGACCAGCTCGCAGCCGCACTGGGCGCGAAACGGCTTGAGAATGATTTCTTCCAGCTTGTCGCCGTTGAAACCCCACCAGGAGATCGTGAGGGTCTTGTTCTGAGCCATGGCCGGAGCGGCAGTCAGCGCTCCAGCGACAAGAGCCATGCCCGCAATCGGTTTCCACCAACGCCCTACCATCTCAGGATCTCCTAGCCGTTCTTATGCATGGGAAGGTTGATGAAGGCTGGCGAGTGTAGCTTAAGCACTTGAAGCAGCGTAGGATTTGGTTGTTGAGACTAATCCCTGCCACCAATTGCCCTGTGCCACACTCGCCATGCCGGACGATACACCTGCCACCTTCCCGTTTCCAGCCGTTGGCCGCAAGAAGATCACCGCTGCTTTCGACGGTGGGCGCCTG
>NZ_VOSK01000409.1 GCF_009296175.1 Microvirga tunisiensis
CTTCTTCCTGAAAATCAAGCACTTCAGACGCATCGCCACGCGCTACGAACAGACCCCACGGGCGTTTATGTCAATCCTTTGCCTCGTCAGCGCGTTCATCTGGACCAAATGAATGTCAACGCGCTCTAGTAACCGGGTCTAATCGATGTATCGATTTTCATATGCAGAAGTTGTCGAAGACGCTCCTAGAGAATGCCGGCAGCGCGAATATGAGGTCTTTGATCGCGCGATCGGTCTCCTGAAGGCTGCCGAGGGCCGGCCTTCCAGATCTCCCGAAATGAGCGATGCGATGGAATTCCTGCAGCGCCTGTGGACTGTCTTCGTCCAGGACTTGGCGCGTCCGGACAACGAACTTCCTGACAAGCTCAAAGCGCAGCTCATCTCGATCGGGTTCTGGGTCATGGGCGAGCCAGCCGCATAGCGATAGGGGAGCACAACAATCTGAACGCGCTGATCGATATCAATACCATGATCCAGGAGGGGCTAAAATGAAAGCCAAGATGAGATTCTCCCTGAAGGCCGGTGAGCGCATCTTCATCAATGGCGCTGTTCTGACCGTGAGCCAGAAAGTGACCTTGAGCCTCCTGAACGAGGCGCGCTTCCTCCTGGAGAGCCATGTCCTCCAGGTCACGGAGGCGACAACCCCGATGCGTCAGCTCTATTTCGTCGTGCAATCTCTCCTGATCAATCCGCAGGAAGCGGGCAAGGTCATGGGTGCGTTCCGTAAACTGCATGATGCCTTGCTCCAAGTCACCACCGATGAAGCGGTGAAGGATACGCTGGGCAAAGTCGGAGACCTCGTGGAAGCCGATCGCACCTTCGAGGCGCTGAAGGCCATCCGAACCCTGTTCGAGCCAATCGAGGCTCATCAATCCGCACCAGCGGAGTCCGCCGTAGTTCAAGCGGCATAATTCAGGAGCCTCATGATGAACGTCTCCTCTGTCTCCAGTACTGTTACGACACAACGAACGGCCACAACTGAGACATCTTCGACCGCAACCTACGACAACTTCCTGAAGCTGTTGCTGACGCAGATGAAGAATCAGGACCCGACCGAGCCGATGAAGTCGACCGACTACATGGCTCAGCTCGCGACCTTCTCCCAAGTCGAGCAGACCGTGAAGAGCAATTCCAAGCTCGATGCGCTGCTTTCTTCGTCGACATGGGCACAGGCCGACAGCGTCATCGGCCGCACGGTTTCGACCGCTGACGGCAAGATCTCGGGCGAGGTATTGTCCGTCACGATCGCCAGCGACGGCGCGGTCGCCAAGCTCAAAGGCGGGGAACAGATTCTCCTCGGACCTGGCATCATCGTGAGCTGACGATGAACGAAGTCGATGCCCTTGAGCTTGTACGGGCAGCCATTTGGACCGTCATCATTGCTGCAGGACCTGCGGTCGCGGCAGCAATGATCATCGGTATCGTCATCGCGCTGATTCAGGCATTGACGCAGATTCAAGAGGTCACTCTCACATTTATCCCGAAGATCATCGCCATTCTGGTGGTGGCCCTCGTGACCGGGTCCTTCGTCGGATCGCAAATCTTTGCCTTCACAGAATTGGTCTACGGCAAGATCGTAACAGGGTTCTAGATCGCCGGCCCTCGAGCGGCATGAGGGACGAGGGACGGCTCCTAAAGGTGGGTTTGCGACCCTCGCGCAAGCTTCATGGTCCATGTGTCAGTCTCTTCGTTCATTCGTTGAGCTGACAGGCACATGGAAGCAACTGAAGTTACAGCCCAGGGACGCGGCAGGGATCTGGCATTTGCCGGTGCCGTGGTCGGCATCCTTGCCATTCTCTTTCTACCGATTCCGCCGCTTGCGATCGATATGGGGCTCGCCTTCTCGGTGGCGCTGTCCGTCCTGATCCTGATGGTGGCGCTCTGGATTCAGAAGCCGCTCGATTTCTCGGCGTTCCCCACTGTCCTCCTCATCGCAACTCTGTTGCGGCTCGCGCTGAGTATTGCCTCGACCCGTCTCATCCTGTCCGATGGTCATAAGGGCGTCGATGCCGCAGGCCACGTGATCAGCGGCTTTTCCCAATTTGTGATGAGCGGCGATTTCGTTATCGGCATCGTAGTCTTTATCATCCTCATCACCGTGAACTTCCTGGTCATCACCAAAGGTGCCACCCGTATCGCCGAGGTGGGCGCCCGGTTTACGCTCGATGCCATTCCCGGTAAGCAGATGGCCATCGATGCCGATTTGTCCGCGGGTCTGATCGACGAGAAGGAGGCCCAGAAAAGGCGGCGCGAGCTTGAAGAAGAAAGCGCCTTCTTCGGATCGATGGACGGTGCCTCCAAATTCGTCCGCGGCGAGGCCGTCGCAAGCTTGATCACGATCGCCGTCAACATCTTCGGCGGCATCATCATCGGCGTCACGCGCCACGGCATGCCTCTGTCCAAGGCTGCCGATGTCTTTACCCAGCTGTCCGTTGGCGACGGCTTGGTCAGCCAGATCCCGGCCCTCGTCGTTTCGCTGGCAGCCGGTCTTCTGGTGTCGAAGGGAGGAACACGGGGGCAGGCGCAGAAGGCCGTGCTCGATCAGCTCGGAGCCTATCCGAGAGCACTGATGGTCGCCTCGGCTCTGATGTTCGTCTTTGCCATTGTGCCCGGCCTGCCAATGATCCCGTTCCTGCTGCTCGGCGGCGGTATGGGCTTCATCGCTTACTCGATTCCCAAGCATAGAGCCGACCAGGAAGCTCAGGCCCAGGCAAAGCTGGTGCAGGAACAGCAGAAGAATCTCCTGGAATCGCGAGACTCGGTGAAGGAGTCCCTGAAGCTCGCCGAGATTGAACTTTGCCTCGGCAAGCATCTGGCATCGTATCTCGCGAGCTCGCACGGGGATCTGGCGCACCGCGTGGGCAAGATGCGCAAGAAATTCGCCCAGGATTACGGTTTCGTTCTGCCTGATGTGAAGCTCTCGGACAGTCTCATGATCCCGCCGAAGAGCTATCAGATCAAAATCCACGGCACCGTTGTGGCGACGCAGGAAATCCGCCCGGGCGATCTCCTCGTCGTGCTCGGCGATGGTCCGATGCCCGACGTGCCGGGGGATGAGGTGCGGGAGCCAGCCTTCGGCATGAAAGCGATGTGGATTTCAGACGTTTACCTAAACGAAATCAAGCGACAGGGCTTCACCGCAGTCGATGGGGCATCAGTCCTTCTCACGCATCTGAGCGAAGTGATCCGCAATAACCTGCCTCAGCTTCTGTCCTACAAGGACGTCCGCAATCTCCTGGATGGGCTCGATTCCGAGTACAAGCGCTTGCTCGATGATATCTGCCCCTCACAGATCTCCTATTCCGGTCTTCAATCCGTATTGAAGCTCCTGTTGGCCGAGCGGGTATCCATCCGCAATCTGAGCTTGATTCTCGAGGCGGTCGCCGAAATTGCTCCCCATGCGCGCCGCGCTGAGCAACTGGTGGAGCATGTGCGGGTTCGAATTGCCCAGCAGATCTGCGGCGATCTCGCGGAAGGGGGCGCCCTGAATGTGCTGAGGCTCGGCAATAGATGGGACATCGCATTCCATCAGAGCCTAAAGCGGGATGCAAAGGGCGACGTCGTCGAGTTCGACATCGATCCGCGTCTCGTCGAGCAGTTCGGTGTCGAGGCTTCCGACGCCATCAAGACCCGCATGGGTCAGGTTCAGACCTTTGCCATCGTAACGGCGCCGGATTCTCGCCCCTATGTGCGGATGATCGTCGAGCGCATGTTCTCCTCCCTGCCTGTTCTGTCGCATCTGGAAATCGCCCGGGGAGTTGAGGTCAACTCGCTTGGTACGGTCTCGTGAACCAGGTAACCCCCGAGATCCTGCTGGGGATCTTTCTGATCTTCTGCCGGATCGGCGGATGCCTGATGATCGCTCCGGGCTTTTCGAGCAACCGGATTCCGCTTCAGGTGCGGCTCTTCATAGGCTTGGCCACCACTCTGGCGCTGGCACCGGTTCTTCTCGAAAATGTTCAGGCCGGCGTCACGTCCCAGTCTCCTGCCGCGATCTTGGTTTATATCGTCTCGGAGCTGCTGACGGGAATCCTGATCGGCTTGTTGGGACGCGTCTACTTCCTGGCTCTGCAGACCATGTTGAGTGCCGTGGCGCTGGCTCTGAGCCTCGGCGGCATGCCGGGAACGCCGATTGACGAAGCGGAGCCTCTTCCTCCGATCAGCTCCTTCATCATGATGGTCGCGACGGCTGTTCTCTTCCTGTCCGACCTTCATTGGGAACTGTTCCGGGGTCTCATAGCCTCGTACTCTCGGCTGCCTCTGGGGGAGGGGCTGGGCATGCGGCTCTCGCTGACGCAACTGGTCGACCAGATCGGCGTCGCTTTCGTTCTTGCCCTCAGGATCAGCAGCCCCTTCATTCTGTATTCGGTTGTCGTCAACCTGGCGGGCGGACTGACAAACAAGCTCACGCCGCAGATCCCGGTCTATTTCCTGGCAACGCCCTTCATCATGTTCGGCGGATTGCTCATCGTATACTTCGCAGCAAGCGACTATGTGCTCCTCTTCATGGAAGCTTTTTCAACCTGGCTTCGGGACGGGTAGGCAGGATGAGACAAAGAATCCGGAAGTTCGACCGCATTTTGAAGGTGCAGCAGCACCTCCAGAAGGAGGCCGAACTGAAGCTCGGCAATCTTGATCGACAAGCGTCCGAGCTCAGAATCGCCCAGGAAACGCTCATTCAGACGATGAACGATCACGAGACGCTTCACGGCCTTTTCGTCGATGTCGGTAACATTGGCAAAAGTCCGGGCTGAGCTGGCGGGTCGGGGTTCCGGCGCAGCGACAATTCTGATTCAATCCCCTGCATGTCACCGGCCCCGGATCTTGATGGCCTGTCGAACGCCGATCTGAAGCGGTTGGTGCTGGAGCTGTTGGG
>NZ_VOSK01000410.1 GCF_009296175.1 Microvirga tunisiensis
CTTCGAAGCGGTGCGGGATCTGCAAGTGGATTGATCCCCATTGGACGGGGCCTCGGTACCAGATGCGAAGTCCGCAGCACGAGCTTGGCGGTGTCAAACCGTCAAAATCACTGTGCTAAGGATCTAGTCGGATTTACGCGCGGAGCAAGAGTCCTGGGAAGGAGCTCAATTTCTATAAGATTTGTTCAACGAAATTACCCAGGATGAAGTGGATCATCAGCCGACGAGCCCTCAGCCAGTATCGTGGCCAAGGTCCAATTTTACCATCTCAGCCAGGAAACACACCCCATCCTAGCCGAGACCCTTGCAGCCGCCACTCGACCCTGTGCTCCATTCGATTCATAGAACCTCCCATGCCCTTACAGATGAGGTACCACTGTGGTCTGGCGCCGTGTCCAGCCTATATCCAAGATGAGGGACGTGAAGGCCAAGCTTGGCGGAGAGTTAACGTGAATTGTGCCGTAAGGTGCGCGAACAGCAGAGCGCGTGAATGTTCAACTCCAGGCGAGAACACCCATCAGGTGCTCTTCCACAAGGCTAGCCTGTTCTCTGCATGCTACCATCTCCCTCAATATTAAATGAGTCTGACCTCGACGGAGGCACAGATCAACCGCCCAGGTGAACGCCGTTGACTACCTCCAGCAGCGCGAAGATTGGGTTCGTCTCCGCTACATGTTTACGTCTTTTGATCGGGGCCCCGCAGGGGCAACGAAGGATACCCAGGTTCAAACGGCGGTCCCCAACGATCAGGCCGAGCTCGTTGCCACGATGACTATTGCGTCCAGCATGGACGCTGCCGTTCGCTGGATTTACCCTGCACCTGAGCCCCTTCTTGAGGCCTTCCCTCATTTTGTTTGCGCATTCGGCGGCGGGGCTTTTGAGTGCCAGACGGCCTATTTCATCGGCGATGTTCAGGCTGCCACGCTGTGGCTGACACCGGCATTGAGCCTGACGAGGATGCTCTGACGAACCACTTCCAGCGCACTGTTCCAGGGCCGAACCAGACAACTCTGCTTTTGAAGTTTCAGACGATGGGAGCCCTGCTGCGAAACACCGTAATGCAGTGTGGTGGATCGAGTGACAGGGAGAAGGCTGCCGCCGGCTTTGCGGACTATTGAAGTGGAGAGGGCTCTTGGGCTGCCAAGTCGCCTGAGCGGGGGAAGACGTTTTCTTCATCCATCCCCCAACGCACGAATGGGACAACGTTCTCGGGAGAACGGCTCGACGAGACTGGCCCAACATTCATGCCCGTACGCCAGTGGTCTCGGCGCGGGATACGAAGCAGCCCACAAGCGAGGTCGTCGAGGTGCTGCGAGAGCGTATTCCGCGCTGGAATATCAGGAACTCGACGATGGCGGGCATATGTTTCCGCTGACCCATCCGGAAATCACAAACCGGTTGATCGCTACCTTCCTGAGCAACGAGAATTTGGGTGTGGGGTTCACACATCACCTACTCCCCTTTGATAGAGCAAAGCCAAGGTCAGTTACTCCGCAAAGCGGACGAGGGCTCGTAGTCCATTGATCAAAAGCTCGCGTTGATCATCCGGGACGTAACCCTTGCACGTTGCATCGACGAGTGCTGCCAGTTCCTCTCTGCTCGGCCGCCGCTCCCTGATTTCGCTCGCCCACATGATGATCTCAGAGGCGCGGCTAGCACAGGAGGGGCACTCGTCGGCGATCCGGCTGGCCAGAGCGACGATGGTGTCGAGAGGTGAGGCTTCAGGATCGTCGGGCATCCTGTGCTATTCCAGTCTTGGATTAAGCCAAAGGGCGGTGTGGCCCTTTGGCTCGTGTGTGCTGCCCTTTTCCCGATGACGACGATTGCGACCTCAGATCGGCCAGTAGTATGGGGCTCGCCAGTAGTCGTGCAGCTCCCGCTCGCGCTCCCGATCTGACCAGTCGTAGTCATCACCATCCCGGTAGAAGGTTGGAGCGCCACGAAGCTGCTCCTCGGTGATATCCGTGCGGTAGCCGCCGAGGCTGGTATCATAGGTCAGCTTGCCCCACGGAATGGTGTGCTCATCTTCGCCGATCCCAAGGAAGCCACCAAAGGACATCACCGCATAAGCAACCTTGCCGCTGATCTTCTCGATCATCAGGCGCTTGATCGAGCCAAGGCGGTTTCCCTGCGGATCATACACGGCAGTTCCCTCGACCCGATCACTCTCGATCACGGGCTTACCCGTCCTCACTCCAGGAGCATTGGTATTGATTGTAGCATCTGTCTGAGTCATATGGCGTCTCCTTCCCGAGTTACAGAAGACCTCAATGTCCATGATTCCGCTGTACGGTGGTGCAGGGTGTTTGTGCGATTAGGATCACGATCAGATCCATTGTTTGATCTCCGTGTGGTGCCTATCCCCAGAGCTGTTCACAAATCTATCGAAGCTCCTGGCTACGGTGTGGGGTATAGCCCCGGTCCGTTCGGCTATAATCCGGCACATGCGGCTCCCGATTTCGCCTCTCGCGGTGGATCATCCAGGCCGTGACATAGCCAATGGCCCCTGCCATGACGAGCGAGAGCAGCGGGTTTTCCGTTGTGTACCGGACCACAAGGCCTTGGCGCTCACGTACATAACTGTGAGCTTGAGGGAAGCGCTCACCTGCTTGTCGCGCATAGTACTCGCCTTGGCGGTACACAGTCCCGACGACGTCAGAGGCACTCCCGGCGACATCGTTGAGCGCTTCCCGCACTTGATCCAGAACATGCTCGGTTGAGCCCTGCCTCGGTTGACCCTGCTGCTCTTCCGCCGTTGAGTCAGCGGCTCCCTGATCAGAGCGATCAGGCTCAGGGCCTTTGGTGATGGTCACGGAAACCGGATCGCTCGTCGGGAAGGTCTCCTCAATTGCATGGTCGAGCCGTGCATCGAGATTTTCCTGCGAGTTCTCGGGCAGCTTGTTGTCCGGAGGACACTCCGCAGGCTTAGGTTCGGCTCTGTCAGGTGTGAGTTGGCTGCTGATACCGGATGCGTTCACCATTCGAGCCCTCCAGGATGCTAAGAGCGGGTTTGTCGGCAATCTATAATAATTGTAACGCCAAGCCTGCGAGCGCCGTTCCAAGAAGGGCTTAACCTATGTAAAGAACTCGGCTGGCAGCCTTGGCGTTACAAGCTCCGCAATTTAGCGAAGTACACTGGCTTTCTGAGCGCAATCTTGCGCTCTCGGTCCACGAGGCTGCAGTGGGACCTGCCGAACTGATTGACCTAACTTCATTCGGGTAAACCAGCCCCTCCCAGACTCTGTAGAAGGTGTCTTCTCCCAAAATCTGTACAGTGGACGTGCCATGTCGACCTGATAAGAGCCCAAATGAAGGAGGCGCGTGCGCTCTACGAAAGTGCAAACGGTCACCGTTGGTAATCGATCCGTGATCCTTCAGGGACTCTGTTCATCCATCACGAGGCTAATGCAGCGTCCGGAGGGCACGTGGAACATAAGAATGTTGTAGCCTTCCTGAGTCGAGGCAATAGCCCGGAACAGCGGGAATTGCTGCGTCTGATCGGAGCTTCTGATCGGAACCCTTGTCGAGGAACACCCAGCCCACGCGTGCCCTCCTTAGAGAGGCAGATCAGCTTAGACGGCTGACGAAAGTAGATGCAATTCCGCGGCTTGCTTCCACTCACTTCACATTCTCTTCCGGCAAAGACTCGGTATCGCATTTACTCGAAGCGCGTTGGCCAACCTGCTTTCCAAAGCTTCGACCTGTCGAATTGCATTTGATCGCTTAGGTGCCATCCATCGAGAGTGGCCAGGGATTCCGGATCAGGCCTGGGATTCGTTCCTCTGGGCTCGCTTCAAGAGCCCCAGATAGCGGGTTGTGTAGGAGATCGATGGCACCAACTGTATCTACCCAATCGAAACGTGGGCGCAGCGAGACATACGATGGAAGGTCTGGAAAAGGGATGAGCTTCGGGCTTTCGGCGGCGATCTGCTCTTCTGGAGGTGGAGGCAGAGACGGTTCAGCCGGTTCCGGAAGTGGAGGCATCAACGTGGCCACCGGGAAACTCGGCTCGGCGGGATCGGGCGGCGGTGGCATCGCGGCCTCAGGGGGCACCTCTGGCAGGATAGACGTGAGTGGCTCTGATGGCGATGATAACTCGATGGTTGGCGGCATTGAGGGGAGTGTCGGCTCAGCGGGTTCGGGCGGCGGCATCAGCGCTGCGACAGGGAAGTCGGGTTCGGCGGGCTCCGGCGGTGGCGAGAGTGTCACAACCGCAGGCGGTTCGCGCGAGGTTCGGGTTTTCTCTGGCTGTTGCGACACTTGCGCGAGTGGAGCCTGAGGTTCGGGCGACCGCTCTGGCTTCACGCTGGCGCTTGGAGTGATCTGACTGGAGCGGGCAGACGAATGCTTTCCGGCATTGTCCGCAATCGTCTTAGCCGGGCGCCTCACCTCCACATTGTTAGGCCATAGCTTGGACGCAACTTTCGGTGGAGTTGGCTGGGGCATACCAGCCGAATGCACTATTCTTTCAGCGCAGGATGTGGTGATCCCACTCAACGCGAGGGCGGTAAACACCCCAAACTTACGCATGCCCTCGCGATCTCCCCTAATCTTCTCATCAAGTTAGCGAAGAAAAACGATGCAGAGGAGGTGCCGCGTCAATTCGCGCTCTGAATGAACAAGATTCTTTGAAAGAAGTTGCGGGATGCCGGTCTCACGAATTGGTATTTGATCTTCGTCCCGGCGCCCAATTTGGAGTATGGGGTGACTAAAGCGCTTTTGGTTTCAATGTAGGGCATAGCCGGCGTGCCTGATCCAGCCTTTGGCATCTTTTGCGGTGATGGTGTCGAGGGCGGGTTTGAGTTCCGCTTCCAAGGCTTCGAGAGTGCGAGGCGCTTTTGCCTTAAGCCGCTCCTTCACCTTGGCCCAGGCGG
>NZ_VOSK01000411.1 GCF_009296175.1 Microvirga tunisiensis
ATAGAGACAAGTATCCATAGCGGGGCTCCTCAACCGTTGCACACCCCGCATCCGCCTCATCAATCTTCACGAAAGCTATTCCAAATCAAGCACTTGAAGCGAGTAATAAAATTGCTCACCAGCCTCTGATGCGTGCGGCCGAAATTCCGGCAACCCTCGATGGTCTCGCCGAGTTCAATGTGCAGAATGCCCTAGGTGCCGTAGCCATGGCCTACGCCCAGGGCGTTCCCGTCAATGTCATCCGTATGGCTCTGTCGACCTTCACGACCTCGTTCGAACAAAGTCCCGGGCGTCTCAACGTGTTCGATGGACATGGTTTCCGTGTCATCCTGGACTATGCCCACAATCCGGCGGGCCTTCAGGCTCTAGGCGACCTGATCCTCAAGATGCGTCCGCGCCATCGCCGGATCATTGGCATGATCAATATTCCTGGTGACCGCCGTGACGACGACATGCGGGAGATGGGAGCGCTCGCGACACGCTATTTTGATGAGATCATCTTCCGGGAGGATCCAGCCCGTCGCGGTCGCAAACCCGGCGAGATCACCGGGCTGCTGGCGGAAGGAGCACTTGCGGCAGGATATCCGGAGGAGCGTATCAGTCGGATTCTAGACGAGGATGAGGCTGCCGATCTGTGCCTCAGGAGGGCGCAGCCCGGGGACCTTGTTGTCCTCACCCCGACCGATGTGGAAGCCATGTGGCAGCAGGTGCTCGAATTCCGGGCCGCTCCTTCCATATCCTTCGATGTGGAAGTCGATCGGACGCAGGAGCCGGCCGGAGGCTGGCGCAGGAGCGCCTGATCGACAGCAAGGACATTGTCAAGGCAACGATGCGATCCGCCCCTGGCTTTGGGGCGGTCGCTTCTTGAACGGAGCCCAGTTGCGGCCATGCAGGAACGCGCAAGGAAGAAATCGAAGGGACCGCTCATCATCATTGGCGGTGGTGAGGACAAGGAAGGCGAGCGCACTATCCTGCGTGAGGTTGCGAGACAATTGGGTGGAGGAAAGCTCGTCATTGCAACTGTCGCATCCCATGAGCCGGAAGGTTATTTCGAATCCTACCAGAGAGCCTTCAACGATCTTGGTGTCACGGACCTGGTGGAAATCTACGTCAAAGACCGATCCGAGACGCTCGATCCGGAAAAGCTGCGCGTCTTCGACGGAGCAGCCGGCGTTTTCTTTTCCGGAGGCGACCAGCTGCGCATCTCGAGCCAGATTGGCGACACACCCATCGAGCAGCGCGTGCGGGACCTTCACGAGCGCGGCGGTGTCCTCGCCGGAACATCGGCCGGCGCATCTGTTATGAGCGAGACCATGCTGGTGAAAGGCACCAGCGGCGAGTCCTACAAGATCGGTGACCTGCACATGGCACCGGGTCTTGGTCTCGTGCGCAACGTCATCATCGACCAGCATTTTGCCGAACGAGGTCGGTTCGGACGCCTGTTTGGTGCCGTGGCGCATAATCCACGCGAACTCGGGATCGGCATCGACGAGGACACGGCGCTAGTCCTTGAAGAGGAACGATTCGAGGTGATCGGCAGCGGCTGTGTCTATGTGGTCGACGGGGCTGGCGTTACCCACTCGAATATCGCCGAGGCCGAGCCTGAGCGGTCCCTGTCCATGTACGATATCCGCATGCATGTGCTGAGTTCCGGCGATGCCTTCGATCTGGCAAAGCGCCGCCCGACCGAAGTGCCGGACGTTAGGAAGAGTCATGCTATCGAGGCGCAGTTGGCGGGCTAATCAGGCAAGAACGTCACGAAGCCACCGAGACAGATCCCGGTCGAGTGCCTCCTGACATTGATCAAGGCCGTGAAAGCAGCCGGGATAAAGGATGAGCTCCTTAGGCTCACCCGCATGAGCGTGGAGATCTCGTGAGCAGGCCGGCGGCAGAATTTCATCTTTCTCGCCATGAATGAAGATGACAGGCTTGGGGCTGAGCTTGCCGACGGCGTGAGTGCCTGCCGTCTGACTGCTGAGCGCCGCGACGGCGATGACGGCGTCACTCGTGACGCCTGCGTTGATGACGACGGCGCCCCCGAAGGAATGCCCCACAAGAACGATTCGGCTCTTGCCGAGACTTTCCAGATAGGCAAGCCCGATCAGTACATCGAGAATGCAGCCTTCCAGATCTCCGGGATGACGATAATCCAGCTCGAGCGATGCTGTTCCACTCTCCCGAAATTGGCGGCCAAGACGCGTGTAGAGTCCACCCGCTGGGCCGCCAAGTCCGCCTCCGGCGCCAAACACCCAAAGAATGGCGTGCTCGCCTTTAGCCGGGTGATAGCGGCAGGGGAGAGCGCCCTCGGACGTCACGAGTTGAAGGCGCTCCGATGTCTCACTCTCAGGCATGTGGATGACATCTTGCAGGGTGATGGCCGAGTGCCGGAGCATTTGGGGCATGACACCGCCTGCCGTTCGCAACCTGCATGAGGGAAGCAAGTTACGGATTGTTGCCGCCGGACGGCCGCTTGGGAACATTGCCGGCCTGGGCGGGATCCGTGCCTTGGGGAGCATCTCCGGCCGGCTTCACCTCATCGGGGTTGGACACGGCTTTGGTGACGGGCTCCCGCGCCGGCTCCTCCTGCGGAGGAGGACCGGCAACGGCCGAGCCGCCCATATAGGAGGGTGGATCGCTGGCCGGGAAAGAATATTCCGAGCCGGCATCGACCAGGTCGTCCTCTTCTTTTTTCACGCCCATAAGCCATCTCCAGTTCTCTAAAGCTTTCCATCGCTCAAGGGGAGAATGCAGGGAGTGCCGCCATGTTCAGGCGGGGCGGTAAAAAACTAAGCGCTGGCGCGACCTTTGAGAGACGATCCTCGTCCCGGCTCGGCCCTGGTCGTCGCAGTCTGCCCCGCTATCTGCAGCCGAGCACCTGAACCATAATGGGACCGATATCCGGGAGAACGCCATGAGTCCGACCCGCCGCAGCATCCTCAAGACCCTGGCCGCGGCCTCCACCGCCTCGGCCCTGTCGGCATGGACGGCTTTCGCGCAATCCGCTTACCCCACCAGGCCTGTCCGGGTCGTTGTTCCCTATGCGGCCGGCGGCGGAACCGATTTCTTCGCCCGTCTCGTCTTTGCCGCCATGGGCGAGCAGCTCGGCCAGCAATTCGTCATCGAGAATAAGCCTGGCGCCGGCACCAATATCGGCGCCGACACGGCCGCGCGCGCGGAGCCCGACGGCTATACGCTTCTTTTGGGCGATACGGCGACCTTCGCGACGAACCGCACGCTTTATCGCAAGCTGTCCTTCGATCCGTACAAGGATTTCACGCCCATTTCGCTGACAGGACGCTTTGCCCTCGTGCTCCTCGTCAACACGAACAAGCTGCCGGTGAAATCCGTTCAGGAACTTGTGGCTGAGGCGAAGAAGAATCCCGGCCGCATCAATTATGCGACGCCGGGCCTAGGCAGCCCGTTTCATCTTGCCACGGAACTTCTCTCTCAAGGAGCCGGGATCAAGCTGACCCATGTGCCGTATCGGGGTGCTGCTCCCGCCGTGCAGGATCTGGTGGCGGGGCAGGTGGACATGATGTTCATCGACTTCGCCACCGCGCGCTCGCAGATCTCCGGTCCGATTCAGGCCATCGCGGTCGCATCCCCACAGGAATTCTCGGGGCTTCCCGGCGTGCCGCCGGTGGCGGCCGATTATTCAGGCTTCGAGGCCTGGGCCTGGCAGGGTTTCGTCGCGCCGGTGAACACCCCATCCGATATCGTCACCAAGCTCAACGACACCTACCGGCGTGTGATTGGCGATGCAGAGATCCGCGCCAAGCTGATCGGAGCCGGCATCGATGTGCTCCAAAGCTCTCCGTCTGAAATGGCCGCCTACATGCAGGAGGAAGGTGCCAAGTGGGAAAAGGTCATCAGGACGGCGGGCATCACGCTGGAATGAGCGTCGCCTGGGAGGCAGATCGCGTCAGTTGCGGTCCCAGCGATACATCCCGCGATCCCCTCCAGGCAGTTGACGGGCGCATCCGCCTGAATCTTCTGGATCTGCGTCTCCGCGGAGAGTGCGGCAATCTCACGGATGATCTTCGTGCGAATGGCGTCGGCAAATTGCTGACGCTCGCGCACCGGAATGAGAAATGCGCCTTCTCCGCCGATGACGCAGCCTTTGTAATAGAGGTCGAGGTTCTCCATATCGCCGAAGCCGCTCGGGCGCTTGAGCATGATGGGAAGACCGTTAATGGTGATGCCCTTCGCAATGGCCTCGTCGCGGGCCGCAACGACGCCCCGTCCGCTGCTGTTGGGCCCATCCCCTGAAATGTCGATCACCCGGCGGATGGGCTCGACGCCGGTCTGATCCAAAAGCTTCACGCCGAAGTCGATCGCACCCGAGATCGATGTACGCCGCAGGCGACCGATCGGATTGTCATGCAAGCCGTCCGCGAATTTCATCGCAGCCTCTGAGCCGTCGATGATGGTCCAAGGAATGATGACGTTCTGATAATCGACGCCTGACCATTCGAAATAGGTGACGATGATCCGGCCAAGCAAGCCGTTGCGGATGGCATCCTGCACTTGGGGCGAGCGGAAGGCGTCGATGAAGCCTTGACGCTGGAGCTCCTGCTCGTCCGGATCCATGGAGCGCGAGACATCCACCGCCAGGACGAGCGCAACGTCCACTTCCGCTTCCGCTCTCGCATCGGAGACAGGCAGCCAGAGCGATGCTGTCATGAGAGCCGCGACTATGCTGAGACGCCTTACACCCATCCCGACCTCCATTCTCCTCTAGATCCTTAGCACAGTGATTTTGACGGTTTGACACCGCCAAGCTCGTGCTGCGGACTTCGCATCTGGTACCGAGGCCCCGTCCAATGGGGATCAATCCACTTGCAGATCCCGCACCGCTTCGAA
>NZ_VOSK01000412.1 GCF_009296175.1 Microvirga tunisiensis
GGGCTTAGGCCCAACCGGATATAAGGTGATGCGGACGAACGGTTCGCATGAGCGCCATCGGGCTCAACCTCGGAGATCACGGCAGCACCTGCGACCAGCACTTGACTGACGTATCGGCCCATATAAGGGGCTTACTGTGACCCAAGGCAAGTCATCGACGAATTCGAGCAGACTGACAGTGGCAGAGTGGGCCATCGTTGCCAGCTCCCTCGCGTTTATCACGCTCTGGCTCGGGATCTCGTTTACCTGACCCGCAACTCCGATGAGCTACGAAGGGGATAGGAGATCGCACCGCTGTCGGGATCGGCTCCAGAAGGGGCCGATTTCTGCAGAAAGCGGCGTTTACGCGTTGGCCCGAACGAAAAAACCGCCTCAATAAGGAGGCGGTTTTCGTAATAAGTCCAAAAGCTTAGATATAAGTGGATTACTTAATCTTGGCTTCCTTGAACTCGACGTGCTTCTTCACGACCGGATCGTACTTCTTCAGCGCGAGCTTTTCGGTCATCGTGCGCGAGTTCTTCTTCGTCACGTAAAAAAAGCCCGTGTCGGCGGTGGAGACGAGCTTCACTTTGATCGTTGCGGCTTTGGCCATGGTCGGGACCTCTTGTTCGGTTCGGCGTCTCGCCCTACGGCATGGCGAAACGCAAAGGCCGGGCGAACCCGGCCGGAAAATCGTGGAATTCCCATGCCTGATTATCGCAGATCAGTCAAGGGCGGAGGCCATACCGCAAGGCGGATTGCTGGATTTCCCGTCATCCCCGGCTGTCGCAGGACCGGGAAGATGATCCATCCACGCGCTCGAAGCAGGGCGATTCTCATCGCCTCCGCCGAGGCTGTGGCAGGGAATGACAATGAGCAATGGATTACAGCAGTTCCCGCACGAAACGGCCACGCTGCTGGTGGAAGAACGGGACGGGCAGCTGCGGGCCGAATCCGGCGGCGATCCGGGCCTCCAGCTCATCCAGGATGACCGTCGTAATTGGGGGTAGGTCCAGTGCCTTGGCCTGGGCGATGGTGACCCAGGCCAGCTCCACGAGTTCCGCTTCCGGCCCGATGACCCCCTCGACCTCATCGGCGATGGCGGTGCGGTCAACGGCAAAGAATCGGGTGTCGAAGCGCCTGATGCGCTTGGGCGGCGTGATGGCCCGGCCGATGAAGTGGAGCGGCTCCAGATCGGGAAAGACACCCCGTTCCTGGAACGCCGTCCACGCGGTGCCCACGGGCGCGCGCTCCGGTCCGCCATAATCCTTGGTCCCGAGCAGAAGCCCGGTTTCCTCGAAGGTCTCGCGGATGGCGGCGAGGGCCAGCGCCCGGCTGCGCTGGGTCGAGGGACGAGTGACCCGCGCCATCAGAGCCTGCTCGGCGCGAGGATGGAGGGCGCCCGTCACGGTCATGGACCGGTCGCCGGCCTCGATCCGCCCGCCGGGGAAGACGAACTTGCCCGGCATGAATTTCAGGCCCGCGTGGCGCTTGCCCATGAGAACCTTCGGGCTCTTGCCCTTGCGGTCGATGATGATGAGGGTCGCGGCGTCGGCGGGGCGGAGGGTTGGGGCCTTGGGGTTGGTCTCAGCGGAAACGAGGCGATCCATCCTCGCCAAAGTCTCGATGTCCGTCACGTGCGTTGTCCTCGTCGGCGTTCTTCTTGGTTCGGGCGGCGCCGAAGCCATGCATACCTAGCGCGTATTGCAGCCCCACGACAGCGCCTTTCACCGGCTGGAGCAGGGCGAGGCACAGGAACAGCGTCAGCGCCGGCCAGATCGCGAGATGCACCCACATGGGCATCTCGAGCTTGGTCTCGGTCATGAGGATCCCGTAACCGACCAGGTGGCCGACGATGAAAATCACGATGTAAGGCGGCAGGTCATCGGCCCGGTGATGATGAAATTCCGTCCCACACGCCTTGCACTGGTCCACGACCTTGAGGAAACGGCCGAAGAGCCGGCCTTTGTCGCAGGCGGGACAGTGGCCCAGAAAGCCGCGCTTCATGGCCGGAATGGCCTTCACGTCGCTCGTTGCCGGCGATGCGGTCTCGATTGTCAAAGACATCCGTCGATCCTTAAAAACATCAGGCACGCCCGCGCCGCTTGACCTTCACGCGGGTCGGGGAGCGACCCTTTGGCGGTGCCGCCTTGCCTGCCTTGAAGCCCTGCGGCGGACGACGTCCGCCCTTTCCGGCGCCGCTGGTCCTGCCGGTGAAGCGTCCCTTGGTGAGGATCTCGAAGCGCAGCGCGCCGGCAATGGGCGCGGCCTCGACCAGCTTCACCTCCACCTTGTCGCCGAGACGATAGGTTTCACCCGTGTCGTCGCCGCGCATGGAGTGGGTTCGCTCGTCGTAGCGGTAGTAATCGTCGCCGATGGTGGCGGCCGGAACGAAGCCGTCCGCGCCGGTCTCCTTCAGCTTGACGAAGAGCCCGGCCTTCGTCACCCCCGAGATCTGTCCATCGAATGTGGCCCCGATCCGGTCGGCAAGGAAGTGCGCGATCAGGCGGTCGATTGTCTCACGCTCCGCCGCCATGGCGCGGCGCTCCGCGGCCGAGATCCTGGCGCTGATCTCGATCAGCTCTGCGCGAGTGGTGTCCGGCGGCAGTCCGTCCTTACCGAGCTTGAGGGCCGTAATCAGAGCGCGATGGACGATGAGATCCGCATAGCGGCGGATGGGGGAGGTGAAGTGGGCATAGCGCCGAAGATTCAGGCCGAAATGGCCGTAATTCTCGGCCGAATACTCGGCCTGGGATTGCGAGCGCAGCACGACCTCGTTGATGAAGAGCTGATGCTCCGTATCCTCGACGCTGCGCAGGATGCGGTTGAACAGCTCCGGCTTCAACGCCCCCTGGGTCGGCAGCTTGAGGCCGATGGACGCCAGCACCTCGCTCAAAGCCCGCATCTTCTCGAGCGAAGGCTCATCGTGGACCCGGTAGATCAGGTCGGACTCGGCCTTCTCCAGGCTCTCGGCTGCCGCGACATTGGCGAGGATCATGAACTCCTCGATGAGCTTGTGCGCCTCGAGCCGTTCGGGCACGAAGACCTGGTCCACGGTGCCGTCGGGATTGAGCATGATCTTGCGCTCGGGCAGATCGAGGAACAGCGGCTCACGGACATCGCGGGCTCGCCTCACGAGCTCATAGCCGGCCCAGAGAGGTTTCAGGATCGAGTCGAGGATCGGCCCCGTCACGTCGTCCGGCCTGCCGTCGATGGCAGCCTGCGCCTGGCCATAGGAGAGCTTCTCCGCCGAGCGCATCATGATCCGGTGGAAGCTGTGGCGAATCTTCCTCCCATCCGGCCCAATCACCATGCGCACGGCGAGCGCCGGGCGGTCTTCGCGTGACCTCAACGAGCACAGATCGTTGGAGATCCGCTCCGGCAGCATCGGGACGACCCGGTCGGGGAAATACACCGAATTGCCGCGCTCCTGCGCCTCCCGGTCCATCGCCGAGCCGGGGCGGATATAGGCCGCGACATCGGCGATGGCGACGGTGAGGATATAGCCGCCTGCATTGTTCAGGTCCTCGTCCGCGGCCGCATGGACCGCATCGTCGTGGTCCTTGGCATCCGGTGGGTCGATGGTGACGAGGGGCAGGTGCCGCCAATCCTCGCGTCCGTCGACCGAGACGGGCTGTGCCTTCTCGGCCTCGTCCAGCACCGCCTTCTGGAACTCGTTGGGGATGTTGTGGGCGTAGATCGCGATCAGGCTCACGGCCTTTTCCGATTTGATCGTTCCCAGCCGCTCCTTCACCTTGGCGGTGGGCAGGCCGAAGCGGCCGTGCTTCACAACCGATACGGAGACCAGGTCGCCGTCCTGGGCCTCGCCTTCGTCGCCGGGCCTGATCTGCAGTTCCTGATCGCGGGCCTTCTTGTCCACGGGCACGAGCCTTCCGCCGCCCTCGGGCATAGCCCGGTACAGGCCGAGGACCTGCGCCTGCTTCTTGGCGATGATCTTGGTCACGCGGCCGGAATAGCGATGGATGTCGCCGGGCTTGAGCGGATCGACCCGCAGCAGCGCCCGGTCGCCCACGCCCGCCACCGGCATGCCGGGGCGCGGCTTGCGCGGCGAGACGATGATGATGGTTGGGATCGAGCCGTGCTCCTCCTCGTCCCATTCGGTCGGCACCGCGATCAGCTCGCCATCCCGATCCCGCTTGGTGATGTCGGCCAGCACGACCGGAGGCAGTTGGCCAGCCTTGTGAACCGTCTTGCCCCTGCGGTCGACGATGCCGTCAATCTCCAGGTCCTTGAGGATCTGCTTCAGCCAGATGCGGTCGTTGCCCTTGATTCCGTAGCGCTGCGCGATCTCCCGCTTGCCGACCTTGCCCTGAGCATGGGTGATGAAGGCGACGAC
Organism: Microvirga tunisiensis; assembly: GCF_009296175.1. Lineage (GTDB taxonomy): Bacteria > Pseudomonadota > Alphaproteobacteria > Rhizobiales > Beijerinckiaceae > Microvirga > Microvirga tunisiensis. The sequence goes on from NZ_VOSK01000412.1 coordinate 4,337, forward strand.
CTCCTCCCGGCTGGGAAGGTCAGTGGATTGGTCGGCTTTGGAACGTTTGGGCAAGGGGAAAGCTCGTTGGGTTTACAGGATCTTCTCGCACGCAAGCGTGGCTGCGGCTAGTCCGAGCCGCCCGGCATCCATGATGACGCTCGGGCGGGGGAAGAGATCCGAGAGGCTAAGGCCATTCGGGCAAAAAATAAGGCCCCGATGACGGAGCCTTTGAGGGACCGGCCCGTGGGGGCAGAATGAGCCGGTGAGTTCATAAAACGTGCGGGATTGGAGATGGTTCCGGCTTTTTTGAAAATATTTCGAAAAAGTTCTGGAGACCTGAAACTATTGACGTCATCCCGGGGCTGACCCGGGATCTACGTCCTTCCGATCTAGTGTTGTGACTCTAACGCTTGTTTCGCACGGGCGACCTTTTCCAGGATAGCTGAGGCCGAGGCGGTCCAGACAAAGGGTCTCGGGTCGGCATTGTGGTGCTCCAGGTAGTCCATGATCGCGCTT
>NZ_VOSK01000413.1 GCF_009296175.1 Microvirga tunisiensis
TGCAGACCTTCCTCGATGCAATCCCGTTAGCGAAGGAGAAGATGATCGCCGCTTGAAAACATCATCGGACAGATGAGCCCGACCAACTCTCGGACGCCAAATGTCAGATCAAGTTCCAGCTACTACAAGTGAACCCATGCGGCTTCTGGCAATCGCAACCCTGCTCAGCCACGTCTTCAGTTCGTCTGTGGTCTCTGCCGCTGAGAGAGTGCCGCCAGCAGACTTAGAAGCATCCTCATCAAAAGCACTAACAGCCGATGAACGCGCCGCAACCTCAGATGCCATCCGAAGAAAAGCTGAGGAACGCACAGAGGCCCTTCATCGCAAGATGCAAAAACCTACACGGAGCATTTGTATTGACTGCTAGTCTGCCCGTAAATGTTGACCATCGTTGACAGAGGCTGGTGTGGAGGCGCAGCCGAGCGACCGGGAAACTCAAGCTCCATCAGCATCATACAAGGTGTTCATCTACAAGGGATATTCGATGTAGACCTCACGGGCTGCGCGACAGCCCTCAATAACCTTCGTGTAGATGATCTTTGCTCCTTGGGTTCCAGAGAGTATGAGCCAACTCTTCCCTTCAGCCTTATAGGTCACGCGGTCCAAGTCCTTCTGCTTGAGCAACCACGTTTTGTATTGTTGGAAGGTGTCTGTAACAACGTAAGGCCCGTAGCTCCCGGAGATCCATAGTCCTGCCCCATCGTCAGCTTTGAACGTTTGGCCATCCCGTTGGCAGGCAGAGGCTCAACAAGCTTGAACAGGTGTCTTGGCACCTCCGCGACCGTCCCAAACCGCTCGTTCGTATACCGCTCCCACCCGTTGCCGCGAGGTGTCCATTTGTCGGCAGCAAAGACTGGGCTGGAAAGAAAGAGAGCCGCAATGAGCGCCAGCGTACCTGTGCTAAGTCCGCTTCGGCGATGCCATAGGATACTCATCGACAGGTATACTCCCTTCCTCGGGCAATCTCTGAATAGGATGCCGTAGCGACAAGCTTCCATCATCTAGCTGCTGATATTGGGTAAGCACTCGGTGTATCTTTCAATTGCCCACATTTTGGGTTGAGCGGCAGTGCTTGCCTGACTGGCACGAAGCGTGACTCCTTGGTGGGGACCTCCTCATCTGTGAGAGGTGTCCCATGGACAGGGTTCTGTCTCGGCTTTCCTGTGATCTTGCTGATCCCTGCGTGCCAGCCCCGCGCCGGACCGTCTGCTATCCGTCATGGCAAGGCCGCAAGGGAGCCGGACCATGATGAAGGCACACCTCCCTGTCGCTCAGGAGATGGGACCGACGCCACCTCCTGGGTCGAGCGGGAACTCGCCGGTTGTCGCTTCCAGGACAGACGTCTTGGCCAGCGCCTGCGTAAGCTGCTGACTCAGATGGCCGGTGCCGTCGGCGGCAGCCTTCCGCTGGCCTGCCAGGACTGGGCCAATACCAAAGCGGCCTACCGCTTCCTGTCCAATCCCAAAGTCTCCGAGCACGCGATCCTTCAGGGCCATTTCCAAGCCACCCGGACCCGTTTTGTCCGGGGCGGCGGATGGGCCTGCTTCCTCAGCGGGTGCGGTAAGTACACCTACAGTGTATATGCACCTGAGCAGGGTTCCACGGCGACTGCTCACACGCGGCTTAACCCTTCTGCAATCTTCGTTCAAACTCGAACACAGTCATGCCTGATGGCGGAACCCGGCTTAAGCTGCGTCAATTGACCTTGCATAACTGGGTATAAGCTGCGTGTCGGCGATCTTTGCACGTCTGGGTCAGCATCAGTGTGAGACCCGGCGACGGAGCGGTTAATGCCGTCACAAAGTGGAGGAACGCCATGAAAAAGTATGTGTTCAAGATCGGTCAGGTCGTACAGGCTAGCGGAACCTCGCCGAAGCTTCCGCGTGGTCATCTCAGGGTCCTTCGCCATCTCATGCCGACACCGTCCGGGGTTCCACGGTATTGCGTAAAGAGCGAAACCGAAACGACCGAGCGTGTGGCGGAGCAGGACCAAATAGAGCCTGTTGTGCGATAACCCTGAAAAGCAAAGCTTAGAGCAAAGGGTTAGGCCGAAGGCTGGCTTTTTCCCGACCTTCGTTGATCCTTCTGATGAACTTAAGAGTCTGACGGTGTAATCCTCCCATCAGGCTCTCTTATTTTGACCTTTACCTGACCGCTAAAGCGGAGCTTAGTGCTTTTCGGCTGATTGAGTTGGTTGAAGGATAAATCGGTCTGTCAGGAAGCTAATGATCCGAGCGATCTGGTCTCTTGGCAGGGTAAATCCAACTGGCCCAAACTTCGGGTGATAGAACGCGAGCAAGGCACCTGCGGGAGGAAACGCCCGGATATGCCACTTTGTGTTGGCAGCAGTGGAGATTGTCACATCGTCGCTCTCAAAGTCTGGGGGTGATTGCCCTTCGACCATTCTGCTTCTTGCATTGCCAAGTTCGCCAATCAGTTTATCAAGCTCGTCAAGCGCAAGCACGAGACGCTGTGGTGTTTGCCCAAGAGGCGCAATCTCTATTGCCGTTACCTTCCTGTCCTGAGCGACTTGGATCGTCATTTCAACATCAGGCATGGCCCTAATCCCTACTGGGCTTTGTGACTCTAACCTAACGTGTACCGACCGCTTTTTGATGCCGTCTGGAACGCCAATGCTAATCCACAGTCATCCACAGCCTCTATTGCAGTGCAGGACCCATCCCATCGACAGCCCCGTTGATCGCATGAGACGTTCTCATTTCGTTCTGGGTGAGTCGGGCATGAGCAGCAGCAGTTGCAAGCTTACGGTTGAGCAGGTTCTTGAGGTGCGACTCTGCTACATAGCTGGAGAGCGGGAATGGGCAAAGCTGGCCAAGAAGTTCGGAGTGAGCCGTGAGGCTATCAAGGCTGCTGCTGTAGGGCTGACCTTCAAGGAACTGCCGATGCCACCCACGAGGGTCGTGAACAAGCGACCATTCCCCTATGGGTAGCCTCTTCTGGAGAGGACAAGAGGGAGGAACCGGGCGGCACTAACTCAGTTAACACAGGTTATTTTCGGCTGGGGAAGACCATTGTTGAAGCAGTTAGTCCGTTTCACGGAAGATCCAGGTTCAATCATTGATCTGGGGCTTGTCACCACGGCGATAACAGCAGCCAGTGTCGCGCTTCTGATTTGTGCTGAATTACCTTAGCCGGAATTGATGGAACCCTGAGGGACCTAAGGGAGCGATGCAGAGTTGTCTCTGTGCCTAGGCTCTCTTCATCCTCGTGCCCCAGCCAAGGCAGACTGACGCGAATCTTCATGGTCCCCTGAGAGAACCCCAAGTTCCCCTGCTTGGGGTTCTTTCTTTGTGGGGAGGTGACCGTCACAGACAGGCTTTGTTAGTCGGATGGGGTGCCAGTACCTGCCAGCGCGAAATCGCTGCTGATGACATGACAGTGACATTGGAAATACCTCTGCAGGAACAAGGAGGGGATGACCACGTGTTGCCCCTCCGCATGAAGTGTACTGGAACCGTCGAAGCTCCATTCTGTTAGCAGATAGGATGTATGTGCTGAAATACTCGATCAGGAGCGAGGTACATGGTAGTTGCTTACGCGTTTTTATCTATCATCGGCGGACTGATTACAGCCTTCTTGTTTGGCCAGAATAATCTGATGGTTGGATTGCTCGCTGCACCGCTTGGGGGTAGCTTGTTAGTTGCTGTTGCCGCGCCGCTGTATACCTTAGCCAGTTCCTCATTACGCAAAGCAAGTTCCTCAACACGCGAAGCAAGCCCCGTTCCTTCTGGAGTGGTCTGGTGCTAGATCCATCGGAGCCGTATTTTCCCCCACCACTTCGACCGCTACTGAGAAACCAAAGGCGAGGACCCTGACTATCCCCCCGTGACTATCTTCTTCATGGTCCTCTAAGAGAGCCCCAAGTCCCCTCGCTTGGGGTTCTTTCTTTTGGGGAGGGTGCTGCCACTGACAGGCATTTAGTGTCACCCGAGTTGCGAGGGTCCCAGCCTCAAGATCCCAGCCAGTGAAATCAGGGAGCGACAGGAAAGAGGCATCCTGAAGCAAAGAAGCCCCACCAATGAAGGCAGGGCTGGTAGCCAAGGACTGGGACCGAGGGAGGGCAGAAGGGTGTTGCTCAGCTGACGCCGAAGGGTGAGGAGATGGTCAGCCGCTTGCGGGAGACGGTTGGCGTCACTGGCCGTACTGAGGGGCGTGTTTAGATCTGACCTTACTGAGGATTGGATCAAACCGTCTCAGTTCAGCCCCCAAATGAACAGTAAATGAACAGAAAAAGCGGTACTTCCACACAATTCATGCTCAGGAACAGCCCAATACTTCGGACGTTACCTCCCAAATGAACCTTTGTTGGAGGGACGTGTGATTAGAAATTTATTCTGCACAACAGCCGCTAGCCTCATTCTCGCGGGAGCGAGCGTCGGCTTAAGCGTACCCGCTCAGGCCCAAATGGGGGTTGAGATTGGTCCTGGTGGTGTTCGCACCTATGAGGAACGCCCACGGGTCGAGCGTAGGGTTATTGAGCGACGCGGCCCTGCTCGCCGTGTGGTGGTTGAGGATGATGACGATGAGGTTTGCGAGACCCGTACCCGCCGAGTGCGTGAGGGTGGGGTTTGGCGGACCCGTCGTGTTACGGTGTCAAGCGACACCGAGATTTACGAGATAAGGCGACATCCAGTTTTACGACGGCTCAAGCGTGAGCCCGCTGGAGAGCCTCCTCCAGATCCCGCAGGCGATAGCTGCGCCCCTTGATGTTGAGAACATGCGCTCGGTGCAGCAGGCGGTCGAGGATGGCCGTGGCCAGCACCTCGTCGCCGGCCAGCAGCTCGGTCCACTCCCGGATGCTCTTGTTC
>NZ_VOSK01000414.1 GCF_009296175.1 Microvirga tunisiensis
CACAACCAGCATCTCCCGACCCACCCGCTCCAGCCTCGGAGCAGGTAGCTTCGCCCACACACAAGAGGGGTCGAAATTGGATGCCGATCACCCCTCAATCGGGGTCAAACTTGCACGCCGAAACACACGCTTGCGCCACTTGCGGATGGTCTCGGTGCTCACGCTGAAGCGCTGGGCCAGCACGCCGGTGGGCTCTCTCGAGCGGGCGATCTCCTGGCGGACAGCGGGGGTGGTGCGGGCTTGCGGATGAAGGGAGTGCATCACGTCCTCCTGCGGTGAGAAGCTCGGCGTCGCAGGCCGTCAAAGCGCCAAGTGTACTCCTCAATGGCGTAACGCACCCGATCCCAACAACGTTCCGCTACCAAACAACTAGGCTGTAGTTCATGATCAGCCGACGAAGGTTCGGGAGGGCGTTGCGCACCTCGTTCAGCCGCTCGAAGGCCATGCGGGAAGCGCTGCCGCTGATCTGCACGACATAGCGCCCGAACGCCTCCCAGGTGGCGAGTTCGGCCAGCAGGCCACAGACCCCCTCGCGCCCGAACACCGCGATCTCGACGGTGCCTCCGTCTTCCATATCATTCACGAGCGAGATGACCGCATCGTGCGGGAAGTAGGTGAAGTGCAAGGGCTCGCCGGCACCGTAGAGCACCTGGCCCCGCGTCAGGTGGACGATCTCCAGGTATGGCTCCAGAGCCGCAAAGTCCTTCGGCTCCAGGGCGGCCAGCAGCCGGTTCATCCGGTGGTCGGTTCGATCCTCGGCCATGGCGACCTCATCGCCCCGTTCCCATAACGCGGATGAGCGCCCATGGTCCCAGCGCGACCGGTCCCATAAATGGGCTTATCGGAAATTACGCGTCCGTATGAGGTCTATTCTTCGGGCTCAGGAAGGGGCTGTGCGAGACCGCCAGCCGCGCCAATGCCGGTGTGGGGCTGACTGATCTTGACGGCAGAGGGAAGCACCGGGACCGGGGCCTCAACAGGTATCTCGATCTGGTCTGAAGGCAGCACCACCCGCACGGCGGCAACTAAATCTGCCGGTCTGTAAGGCTTGGGAATGAACAGCGCGCCTGATGGAAGCACCTTCGGCTCAGGTGCCATTCGGCCTGAAGTCACCACAATCCCGATATGAGGCCATGCCTGCTTCACCACGCGAGCCAGCGTGAAGCCATCCAGGGAGCCGGGCATTTCTACATCGGTCACGAGGGCACGAACATCGGCTGTCGCCTCAAGCACGGTCAGGGCTTCATCTGCATTGACCACCTCGACCACTTTGAAGCCGCCTTCTTCCCTGAGCACATCCGCAGCCATCATGCGAACGAGCGCCTCGTCCTCGACAAGGAGGACAACAACAGGCTGCTGGTCGTCTTGATTGGTGTTCATGGTCGGCCCTTTTCCCTCGTCTGCACTCAGACAGGAGTGCTGGGGCGCTCAGGATTGCGTGGCTTACGCCAAAGCCAGCCAGGAAAAAAGCGGCGGCTGAAACCCTTTAAACACCTGAAAACCGAGATTTCAAATACTTAATGCGACCATCCCATGATCGGCAGGACGACAGGCGGCAGAGCTAACATAGGTGAATATCGAGCACCGACTTGGATCAGTGTCATGGACCAATCCAGTTGAACGACAGTAACCGACGTGTATGAGACCATTCAATCATCATCAGCAACCAACCTTAGGCGCGGATGCCTGAGAGATCCGTGTGCTCCCGCCTACAAGTCAGCGGAGCTCATCGTGGCCGTCACCTTCCATCCCGACTACAGCCCGATGATCCGCAAGCTGGAGAGCATCTTCACGCTCACCGATGATGAGCGCCACGCCCTGCAAAAGCTGTCGATCCAGAGGGTGGCCATCAGGCCCGACCAGGACATCGTGCGCGAGGGCGACCAGCCCTCCCGGTCCTGCCTCATCCTGAGCGGCTTTGCCTGCACCTACAAGGTCACGGCACAAGGCAAGCGCCAGATTGTCTCCTTCAACCTGCCAGGGGACATTCCCGACCTCCAGAGCCTGCACCTGAAGGTCATCGACAACAGCATCGGCACGATCAGCCCGTGCACCGTGGGGTTCATCACCCATGACGACCTGCGGGACCTCTGCGAGCGCTATCCCCGCATCACAGCCGCTCTCTGGCGCCATCTTCCGGGAGTGGGTGATGAACGTCGGACGCCGCGAAGCCTACACGCGCATGGCCCACGTCTTCTGCGAGTTGCTGACGCGCTTGCGGGCGGTTGGCCTTGTGGAGGACCATGCCTGTGACCTGCCGATCACCCAGGGTGAGTTTGCCGATGCCATCGGCGTGACCCCGGTTCACGTCAATCGGGTTCTGCAAACCATGCGGGCTGATGGCCTGATCGAGCTGAACGGTGACCGGCTGAACATTCCCGATTGGGAGAAGTTGAAGGAAGCAGGCGAATTCGATCCGAATTACCTGCACTTGGAGAGCAATCAGGCGGCCGCATGACCTTCACCATTCAGCCCATACGGGTTGCAACCGGCTTTGATGAGGAAGGCATGATGGTCCTTGATGAGGACCAGCGATTGGTGGCAGTGCTGGTGCGCCTCTTGGACGGGAACGAGGTGGCTCCGGGGCAGTGGTACCTGGAAGCCGGCTTTGGCCGCATCGATGGGATCAACCACCCCACCTTCTCCAATCTGGACAGAGCCCAGGACTGGATCAGCCAGCGCCTCGCCTAAGCCTGTGTCTCGACCTCTCGGTCCTCTTCGGGCGCGATGCCCTGGTCGTCGGCTGAGAAGCAGAGCTTGAGCACGGATTGTCCTGAGGCATCGGTGACATTCATGTGCCACTCTTCGCCGTTCCAGAACGTGTCGCCTTCATCGCGCAGGATGGCGCCAGCGAGCTGAATGGCCTCGACGCGGGCTTCCTTGAGGCCGGCAAGCTCCGACCCCTGATTGTCGATGATGCTGCGGCCGTCGATCACATTGAAGAAATAGCGAGGCATGGGGTGCTCCTTTGCCGACAGGCGGGAGCATATCGAACTCTCAGTCACCGACGCCTGGATCAACCAGGCCAGCAATAATCAATAAATCAAGGTAAATACATAGGTCATGGCAACGCATCATCCTGTTTTTTACTTTGCTGAATTCTATAAACACCGCCGCAAAATCATGTATAGCCAAGCTATACTTGAGTTCAGGACTTAGGCTTGCGCAGGATCGGCTCGTTCTCTCCGGGCCGGGCGGTGCCGGTGTCGACCTCCAGAACCTCGGCAACCCGCTGCTTGCCACGATCCTGCTCGAGTTTGACCCGCACCGTGGTTCCCCGCGGAAGCCAGACGTAACCAGCCTCCTTGAGCACTGACATATGCAGGAAGGCGTCACTGTCGCCGTTGCTCAGGGCCACGAAGCCAAATTGCTTGGTCAGGTCGAACCAGGCGACCGTTCCCGTGACCGTCATGCATGATCTCCGCAGGCGGCAACGTCAACACAGCCCGCCCGGTTTCACTGGTCAGCGGAGGCACATGCGCCTTGCATGCAATCGACTTCCCTGAAGAGGCGACTGGAATGGCGCCTCTCTCAAGCCGCCCATGTTGCCAGGACACCAATCACCTGAGCCATCCTGTAGGGCTTCGAGAGGATGATCCCGCCGGCGACCGGCTGCATCTGCTCCGCATACCCCGTCACGTACAGGACGGGCAGGTCGGGAAAGCGCTCGCGATAGGCCCGCGCCACCACCCAACCACTAGTGCCGGGCAGGCGAACGTCGGTCAGCAGGGCATCGAGGGTGATCCCACCTTGCAGGAGCCTCAGAGCCTCGCTGCCGCTGGCCGTGTCGATGATCTCGAACCCGGCCTCTTCCAATCCCGCGACAGCCATCTCACGGACGAACGGATCATCTTCGACGACTAAAACCTTCATCGGACCTGCCATGGATTCGCTGCGGACATGGCCAGACCGGTCACTCGGCTCACCCTTCAGTCGCTGAGACCGGCCCTGAGCTGGTCAATGGTCCTGATGCCATCCTCCTGAAAGTTATTCCAAGCCGTCAGGGGCAACCGAAGGCCTCTGATGGGACCGTCCCAGCGCTCATCGTAGTGGTTCGGCATCTCCATCACTCCCGATTAGGCACTATGCCTTGTTGTCCCTGCCGACAGGCGGGAGCACACGGATCTTCCAGACACCGATGCCTGGATCATTCATGCCAGCGATAAATCCCAACGGTTTTGAGAATTTTTTGTCCGAAACCGTACAAATCCCCACCTGCTCATCTATCAGCTTGCGGAGAAGCTTCAAAGCCGAGAGCTGGGCTTTCTGTGTGACGAGGTTGGGGACGTTTCAGGTCTTGGGCTTGCGCCGGATCGGCTCATTCTCCCCGGGTCGGGCGGTGCTGACATCAATCTCGAGAACCTCCGCCACCCGCCACTTGCGGCCATCCTCCTCAACCCTGACCCACACCGTGGTCCCACGCGGCAGCCAGACGTAGCTCGCCTCTTTCAGCACTGACATGTGCAGGAAGGCGTCGCCGTAGCCGTTGCTCAGTGCCACGAAGCCGAATTGCTTGGCCAGGTCGAACCAGGCGACCGTTCCTGTCACTGTCATGGATGACCTCCGTGGGCGAAGTTGTCAGCACAGCTTGCCCGGTGAAACCGGGCCACAGAGGCTCATACGCCTTGAATGCAAGTCAGTTCCATAAAGGGCGTCTGCGAAATTGATCGTAATAGGGGCAAAACCGTTGGCGATCACGCTAAGGAGCAGCGGTCGCTGACCAGATCTGCCAGGCGCGGGACGGCTGGCGCATCAGCAATTCCCAGTCTATCGCCAAGATAGCTCCAGAATGACACT
>NZ_VOSK01000415.1 GCF_009296175.1 Microvirga tunisiensis
GGAAGCGTAGAATGGTTCATGGCGGGTGGGTTCTCCCAGAAATGAGGCGGATCGGATTCAACAACCAAATCCTAAGTCATCTCAGGCACTTGAGCTACACCCGCCAACCCTCCATGAATTTTCCGGGCTAGCGGCCGAGCAAGGCCGGCTAGCGGAATTGCGTTGCAAACCCTGACGGATCTGCACACACTGCTGATGTGACAGTATCCGCTCCTGATTCTCTCCCCTCCGACCTCGCCGCAGCGTACGCGATGATCCTCGCCGAGCGCGAGGAACGCCGTGCCGCGGAACGTCAGCTTGCGGGCGCACGCGCCGAGGCCGCCCAGACGCAAGCCCATCTGTCGAGCCGGGACGCTCCGATCGCCCTTCTGAGGCTCGAGATCGAGAAGCTGCGACGCGAGCTCTATGGCACCCGCTCGGAGCGCAAGGCGCACCTGCTCGACCAAATGGAGTTGCAGCATGAGGAACTCGCTGCTGATACCAGCGAGGATACCGAAGTGGCAGAGATTGCGGCTTTCCGAGCCGAGCAGCCGCGCTTTCGGCCACTCAAGCCATCCGCCCGCCGAGTCTTCTCCAAGCATCTGCCGCGCGAGCGTTCGATGATCCCCGTTCCTGCGAGTTGCCCATGCTGCGGGTCGGATCGCCTCTCGAAGCTCGGCGAGGACATCACCGAGACGCTGGAGGTCATTCCTCAGCAGTGGAAGATGATCCAGACCGTGCGCGAGAAGTTCTCCTGTCGAGGGTGTGAGAAGATCATGCAGCCGCCGGCGCCCTTCGACGTGACGCCGCGCGGCTTTGCCGGACCGAACCTCTTGGCTCAGATCCTGTTCGAGAAGTTCAGCCAGCATCAGCTCTTGAACCACCAGAGCGAGCGCTACAAGCGCGAAGGGATCGATATCAGCGTCTCCACACTGGCCGACCAAGTCGGCGCCTGCACGGCAGCCCTTCAGCCGCTGCACGCCTTGAGCGAAGCGCATGTGCTCAAAGCCAAGCGGTTGCATGCCGACGACACCACGGTGCCGATCCTCACGAAGGGCAAGACCACGACAGGCCGGATCTGGACCTATGTGCGGGGTGGTCGCCCCTTCAGTGGATCGGATCTACCTGCCGCTCTCTACTACGCCTCCCGGGATCGCAGCGGCGAGCATCCGGAGCGGCACCTCAAGTCCTTCACTGGCGTCCTGCAAGCCGACGCCTATGGGGGCTACAACGATCTCTACGATCCTGCACGCAGTGGTGGGCCGATCACGCCTGCCTTCTGTTGGAGCCATGCCCGACGTGGGTTCTCCAAGCTGGCCGACATTGCTGGCAACGTGCGCCGTGGACGCGCCGCCGCCGAGATTTCGCCGATTGCGCTCGATGCGGTTAACGTGTGAGCACGGGACGTTCGTCGCCCATTCCTGATTTTGCGCAGGAATTCCGCCATCAGCTTCGCGAGCTATTCGTTTGGCGCCGCGATGTTCGTCACTTCCGGCCCATCCCGATCTCGCCCGATGTGCTCGCGCGCCTGCTCGAACTGGCGCATCTGGCGCCCTCTGTCGGCCTGAGCCAACCCTGGCGCTTCGTTCTTGTGGATGATCCGCACCGGCGAACCGCGATCGTCCAGAACTTTGAGGTCTGCAACGCACAAGCGCTGATGGACGAGCCTGCGGAACGGGCTCAGATTTATGCCCGTCTTAAGCTGGCCGGCTTACAGGAAGCACCGATCCACCTGGCGGTGTTTGCCGAGGACGCCACGCGGCAAGGTCACGGTCTGGGACGACGTACCATGCCCGAGACGGTGCAGTATTCGGCCGTGATGGCCATCCACACCCTGTGGCTGGCCGCGAGAGCCGAAGGGATTGGAGTCGGCTGGGTGTCGATTCTGGATCCCGCTGCCGTTGCCATGATCCTGGAGGTCCCATCGCACTGGGCGTTCATCGGCTACCTGTGTCTGGGCTATCCCGCTTACAGCGATGACACGCCGGAACTCGAACGCCAGGGCTGGCAGGCGCGGACACAGATGCAGATCCTGCGGCGTTGACTTGGCTATCGCCTCGGTTCCGCATCCGCGGCTACACCGGATGAATACGATGCAGCGTGAAGGGATCGCGCTGCACGGTTGCCCGGCTCATGCGGCAGATGGGCCTCCAAGGGGTGGTGCGCGGCAAGTACACCGAGCGCCTCGCCGAAGCCGGCATCGAGCCGTCGGTCGGCAGTGTCGGCGCCTCGTACGCCTGTGAGAATGTGAGAGCCGCTCGGAAGGCCTGAGCCTTGTTACGATTGACCGCGTGTCATTGCGTCGACGTGTCGGTCCTCCGGGCGGCACCTGACGGCCTGCTATAGCGTGACTTGATAGGAGCTTGAGGACACCCGTCCCGTCACAGTCCTGTCCGCCCGCAGGATCCCGCCAGGGCCTCACCCGCGGAGGACGAGGAATGCGCAAGACTGATCCTGCCGAGATCATCATCGGCATTGACACTCACAAGGAGGCCCATGCCGTTGTCGCCATCGACGGACTGGGGATCCGCCTTGGCGCGATGACCGTGCCGGCGAGCCGGAGAGGCTATCAGGAGCTGGAGGTCTGGGCCGGTTCGCTCGGCTGCGTCCGAGCCTTCGGCATCGAGGGGACCGGCTCCTATGGGGCTGGCTTATCCCGGTTCCTGCAGGAGCGAGGCCATTGCGTCATCGAGGTCAACCGGCCCAATCGCCAGATCCGGCATCAGCATGGCAAGACGGATCCGCTCGATGCCGAGAATGCGGCCCGCGCGGTTCTCAGTGGCCAGGCAAGGGCGGCTGCGAAGGCAGGCACCAGCTCGGTCGAGATGATCCGCCACCTCAAGGTGGCACGCGACACCGCCGTGAAGAGCCGCACCCAAGCGATGGTTACCCTCAAGACGATCATCATCAACGCTCCCACGGCCTTGCGCGAGAGCCTTGACGGCCTCACCGGCACGATGGCCCTCATCCGGCATTTGGCGGCCCTGCGGCCAGGAGCGATGACAGACCCGACCGCCTCGGCCAAAGCGGCCCTGCGCGCTCTGGCCCGCCACTGGCTGATGCTTGATGCTGATCAAAAGCCACGATGCTGCTCTCGATGCTCTGACCACCGTCTGCGCCCCAGCCCTGAAAGAGGCTCATGGCATGGCGACCGGCACGGCGGCCGAGATGCTGATCCTGGTGGGCGACAATCCTGAGCGCATTCGCTCCGAAGCAGCCTTCGCCAAACTGTGTGGCGCCTGTCCTATTCCCGCCTCGAGCGGCAAGACCACGCGTCACCGGCTCAACCGCGGCGGCAACCGGCAGGCCAATGCCGCCCTGTATCGTGTGGTCATTAGCCGGATGCGCAGCCATTCTCCCACCCGCGACTACGTCCGGAAGCGAATGGCAGAGGGTAAGGGCAAGATGGAGATCATTCGCTGTCTCAAGCGCTTTGTCGCACGGGAGATCTTTGGCTATCTCTGCCGAGCCAGAAGGGATCCCACGACGGTCCCTTCGACCTCTTGACCTCTATAGGAGCATCAATGCCCTGGCGGAAACCGTCATCGGCCTCTTCAAGGCTGAGGTGATCCATCGGTGCGGTCCGTGGCGCTCCTTCAAGGCCGTCGAGTTTGCCACCCTCGAGTGGGGTGACCGGTTCAACAACCGGCGCCTGCTCGAGCCGATCGGCAACATCCCGCCTGCCGAGGCGGAAGCCGCCTACGATGCCCAGCTTGAGGTCATGCCGATGGCCGCGTAGAATCCAGGCCAATCCGCCTCCGGAAAAATCGGCGCAGTTCAATTACATCAGTGCTCTGCGGCGTGTAGCGTTTGGTCTTGCGGTGTTGCACCTTCAGCTGGCGGCAGGCTGCCTCGAAGCCATCGGCGGTAAAGCACGAGCCACGGTCGGTGAGCACGTGGGTGACCGTGAAGAGAAACGTGCCGATCGCCTCTTGGAGGAAAGCAATCGCGCTTGTTGCCGTCTCGTCATCATAGACCGCCCGGTGCACCCAGCTGGAGCAACGGTCGATGGCGACATAGAGGAAGCGCTTGCGGCTCTCGCCATTGGCGGTTCTCAGCTTGGGCAGGTGCTTGATGTCCATATGCACGAAGCCGAGGTCATAGTCTCTTTGAACGTGCCGCTCTTGCGCTGGCACTGCTGCCCTGGTGGCAGGCGCCCGAGCCCCTCAGCCTTGAGGATCGGTAGACCGCGTCCCGATTCAGATGCGGCAGGAAGTGCGTGACCACGAACGTGAGGCCATCGAGCGGAAAACCGGTGGCCTGGCGCAGGGCGCGGACAATCGCCCGCTCTTCCGCGGTGGCTTTCCAGGGCAGCTTGTGCGGTCGGCTGCTATGGTCCGGGCAATCCTGAACTCCGCGCTTGCGCTACTTGCGGATGGTCTCGGGGCTCACGCTATAGCGCTGGGCCAGCACGCCCGTGGGCTCGACCGAGCGGGCGATCTCCTGGCGAACGGCTGGGGTGGTACGGGCTTGCGGATGAAGGGACAGCTTCACGGCCTCCTGCGGTGAGGAGCTCGGCGTCGCAGGCCGTCAAAGCGCCAAGCGTACTCCTCAATCGCGCAACGCACCCGGTCCCAACAACGTTCCGCCACCAAACACATTAAGGCGCTCTGTTTCTCCCGCCACAGGCGGATTGAAAATCCGCGCCCGTTCGCCCGCAATATCTCAGCTGAAGCAAGACCAGAGTTTAGAACTGTTTCAGCTTGATCCCATGCCGGCGCAGGGCATAGCCGACCTGCCGCGGCGTGAGGCCCAGGATACGAGCCGCCTTGGCCTGAACCCAGCCGGCCTTCTCCATCGCGTCGATCAGCC
>NZ_VOSK01000416.1 GCF_009296175.1 Microvirga tunisiensis
TGCAGACCTTCCTCGATGCAATCCCGTTAGCGAAGGAGAAGATGATCGCCGCTTGAAAACATCATCGGACAGATGAGCCCGACCAACTCTCGGACGCCAAATGTCAGATCAAGTTCCAGCTACTACACCTCATGACCCTCGTCATTGCATGCATGTCGACGAGTGCATGTGTGTCGACTAGCGCCATGGCCCAATCGGGTTCCACCACCCTCACCATGACCTGTGCCCAAGCCAGAGGGATCGTCTCTTCCCAAGGGTCCGTCGTTCTGCACACGGGACCGAACACCTTCGACCGCTACGTTCGTGATGGAAGCTTCTGCGCGCTTCAGGAAGTTGCTCGCCCCACCTGGGTAAGAACGTCCGATAGCGCTCAGTGTCCGATCGGGGGCGTTTGCAGATCTGTCGAGATCGACAACGGACGGTAGCTCCGACAGGGATTCAGAGGAGTTGTCTGGTTTCTTGCGGAGGTGCTCGGACCGGCACGTCCACGTCGTCAGACCCAGTCACGATGGCGGGCATGATTTCGATACCGCTCGACGCAAGCCGGTGCTCGCAGGCTCTGAACTCCCTCCCCTGCACTTTTGTTGACTTTCGAGACACCAATTGCGGTGCTCTTGATCGTACGGAGGAAATCATGCGGAAGACACAGTTTGCAGCAGGTCTCGCCACTGCCGCACTGATCGCCAGCACAGCCCTAGCCCAGACATCCGCTCCCACCCAGCCCACCGGGTCGGGTCAGGTCATGACGCAGATGCCGCCGGGGCTCATGCGAGGCTCGCAATTGATGGGCATCGATGTCTATGGAGCGGACAATCAGAAGATCGGCGACATCGACGAGGTCCTGGTGGACCGGCAGGGTAAGATCCACGGCCTCGTCGTCGGCGTCGGCGGCTTCCTGGGCATCGCTCAGAAGGATGTGGCTATTCCGTTCGACCAGGTCCAATGGATGTCCAACCAGGAGATCCAGGCCTCCGCGAACGCCAACCAAGGTGGTGCAAGAACCGCCGACACGACGGTGCCGAGCACCGCAACCGGCGGAGCGGGTCAGCCGACGAGCACCGGCAGCACCGCAGCAGGTGGTGCGGGTGGCATGACCGGGGGCACCGCTCCGGCCGGCACCGCTGGCGCTGCGGCAGGTGCAGGCAACGATCCCAACACGCCTGCGCGGGCCATGGTCAAGATGACCAAGGCGGACCTGCAGAACACGCCCGAGTTCCGCTACGCGAACGACCAGAATCGGGCAGGAGCCGCAGGCAACACCAATCCGCCGCCACAGAACGTCAATACGCCCGGCAACACCCCGCCGAACGCACCACGGCAGTAAGAGCGGTGAACCAGAGCTGGCAGGGCCTAACGCCGGCTGCCAGCTCGTTGCATTTCGTAGAAATGCTCAGGTGGTCCGCTTGGACCGGGATCGCTTCTGGGCAACTCCCACTGCGGCGGATTGGGCGCTGACGGCTCCCATTGCCTCTGCCGCCGCGGCGGGAGAAGCATTCTCGACAGTGGCTTCAGAGCGCTCCTGCGTGGTCTCATTCAACTCACGCTCGGCTCTGTACCAGTGATCCTGCGGATCGGCTGTGCGGCCCCCGCTTTCCCAGAGCTCGTAGGCTCTCTGTCGGATCATATCCTCACTTGCACGACGGTGCTTCTCGTCCTGATCGCTGCCGCCCTGATCGTCGAAGATCTGACGACCGAGATCGAGACCAATGCGCGGCGTCGCATCCGGACCGGTTTTCTCCTGGGCCATGCTGCCTCCTATCCTGAACATTCGGAGATTAATGCTGAGTGCGAGAACATGTTGCCTGTCGAATGGAGCCATACCCGATTTCCGGCTTATGGCGCCTTCAGCACCTGAAGGGCGGCGTCCGCCAGGCGCCGGTGAGCCTGGGTCGTGGGGTGAACATCGTCCCAGAACAGATAGCCCTCGCAGCGCCGATGCTGTGCGCATGGACTGGTGATGTCGACGAAGCCCGCCGCGGCCGGATCAGCTTTCACCCGCTCCGCCAGTTGCCACACGTCGAGACGGTACAGACGCAGACCCGTATGGCTCGAAAACCCGGAGAGAGCCTGATCGAGAGCTTTATTGAAGCGCGCCGCCAGCCCATTCGCTGCCTCGACGGCTTGGCCGCCCCGAGCTCGCACGGCCGGAGTAATCCCGATGGCGGGAAGATTGGGCACCAGAATGTCGGTCGCGCCCTGACCTACCAGATCCGCGACGATGCTCCGCAACGACGCCACGGCCGACGCAACCATCGTCTCTCCGCCAGGATCTCCAACAGCAGCCAGCAGGTCGTTACCTCCACCGTAGACGATGTTAAGACTGCGTCCGGGCGGACGGGACGTGCGCAGATAGGTACTGGCCTGGGCCCGCAGACTTGTGTTCCCGGAACGCGGATCGAGCCGGGCCCCGCCGACCGCGAAGTTCGTCCCGCCCGCCTGGCTCGGCCCGAGGGAGAGGCCGAGCTGTTCGGCGAGGTGCTCGACCCAAACCGGCCCATTGGAAGAGCGTCCCGCGTTGCCATTGTCCGACAGGCTGTCACCAAAAACCACGATCTGATCAAAGGCAGGCTGAGCTTGAACGGAGACGTTCATGAGAGAAATCACGGCAATGATGATGAAGGAACTAAGGGAGCGGAGCATGGCGGTTACGGCTTGCGATCGAGACGTCATGCTGCCTGCCGGCCCGCGGAGGTGCCTCTCTCATGCAGCTGGCGACGCCGCTGATCACGACCTTTTCATTCTGCAGCCTATCCGCCAACGCTGCCGTCCTTTCCCAGGTTAGGTTTCCGGCGTATCTCACCAGAACTCCGTGACGGAGCGAATGTGCCCGAGAAGGCTCGCTCCCGCGGAATTGCACCCCCGCCTATGGATGCTCTCGACGGGGATCCCGGATTCTAGGCGGCGTTCCTACGCATGGATCGTTCGGCAGACTGTGACGCTCGACGGTCGACGACCGACGGGTAACCTCGGCGGAGGGTGCTCATCGATAAATAAGGCCAAGGTTAACTTGGGTGAGTGAGGGGATCCTCTCCCGCAGGCAAGATGTGTGTCAGTTGAGGTTACGCCCTCAACGGGGCTCTCTTCGTTGCCTTAGAAGCGTATCACGAGGCCTAATGTGATAACTCCACCCTGTTGCATGATCGTTGAAGACCAGGCGCTCATTGGCATGGCGCTTGAAGCCTACCTGGAGGACGCCGGGTTCTCCGTGGCCGGCCCGTTCCCGTCCTGCGCCGACGCGCTCCAATGGTTGGAGCACAACACGCCGCAGGTTGCGGTGCTGGACGTGTCCCTCCGAGATGGCACCTCCCTGCCGATCGCCCAAGCCTTGAAGGGCCGGAATACGCCTTTCGCCATCTATTCGGGCCTGCCTTACACCGCGAGCCTGCCGGAGGAGCTCAAAGGCGTGCCGTGGCTGGAAAAGCCTGTTCCACGTGAAGAACTCACCCAAGCTCTCACCCGCCTCCATGGAACTGACGCCTGAACGGCGATTTCATTTACACAGGAGGAGCGATGTTTACTCTTGAAATCGGCGGCAAGCCCATTGCGATCACGGATACCGAAGAGGCTCAGGCACGAGAGATCTTCGAGAGCGACGAGTTCAGGCAGGACCTGACCGTGATGACCAGCGAGGGAGCACCGTTGTGGGACGGGCAGGCGCCACTGCGCATCCGGCCTGCGTCCCAGGAGGAGGTTGCTGCGTTCGAGGCTCCTGAATTCGACGTCGACGATGATGATGAAGACGAGGAGGATGACGGCGTCTTCGTGACCTTCCTCGTGCCGATCGATCACGATCATGAGGAGACGTTGGCGGTCCCACCGGAGCTTCAGAGCAAGTAAGCCAAGGTCGGCCGTGCGGGTCGCGCTGTAAAGTCCGGTTCGACCTCGCTCATGTCTAAGCTGAAGCAGCGATCCAACCAAATGGCCCGGTCGATGATTTCAACTGGGAAGCGGATACCGCGGCAGGATTGGACGTTGTACCCATGCCCGACGCTCGGGCACTGCCATCGACCTGTCATTACCTCAATGGTTTTTCGCGTTTCCGCCCTTGAGTCTCAGAGGTTGTTCGCCGCCTGATCAGCATCGTCCAGTCGTCTCGGGCGCGGCAGACCCGCGCGAGTGACCTGAAATTTTTTACGGCCCCGGTTGTTGAGTGACGATCCAGTTGCTTTCTGGTTCCTACGGATCGCACAGAATACCTCGTCAATGCCGGTGGCTCCGTAAGATCCGGAAGGCAAAGCTGCCGTGCAGGGATCTTCGAACGGCTTCTAAGCGAGGGAGCGCATAATTGATCTTCTCCTACTTGGGCCCCTGATCGGAGGAGGCTGGGGCTTTGCCCGAATGTTCTATCGACGCCCTATCAAATGGCGGCGTCGCGGCGAGCGACGGGACGACAAGGCGAATTGAATGCCTCAAAAATAGGAGCATTGTTCTTGGTGCAGTCCGAACTCAAGGCAAAGCCTACCTATCGCACGGCTCCTGCTTCCGGTCCTTACGAAACACCCGGGCGCTCTTATGAGGACCGTGAATGGACTACGCTAGCCGTTCTTATGCATGGGAAGGTTGATGAAGGCTGGCGAGTGTAGCTTAAGCACTTGAAGCAGCGTAGGATTTGGTTGTTGAGACTAATCCCTGCCACCAATTGCCCTGTGCCACACTCGCCATGCCGGACGATACACCTGCCACCTTCCCGTTTCCAGCCGTTGGCCGCAAGAAGATCACCGCTGCTTTCGACGGTGGGCGCCTG
>NZ_VOSK01000417.1 GCF_009296175.1 Microvirga tunisiensis
GCCGGCCACGGCTTCGCCGGCACGCCTGGCCTCATCTGTCACCGCCAGATCGCCGAGCGAGATGATGCCGACCAGCCGCTTTTCGCGGGTGAGCACCGGCAGCCGCCGCACCTGGATATCAGCCATGTTGCGGGCCACATCGTTGGTGTCGTCATCCTCGTAGCAGTACTTGACCTCGTCCGTCATCACCTCCCGGACAGGTGTGTCGGGGCCCCTGCCCTGAGCCACAGCCCGCACGGCGATGTCCCGGTCGGTAATCATGCCGACGAGGCGGTCGCCCTCGCGCACCGGCATGATGCCGGCGTCCATCTCAGCCATCAGACGGGCAGCATCCCGGATGGTCTGGTTTGGTT
Source organism: Microvirga tunisiensis (assembly GCF_009296175.1). Taxonomy (GTDB): domain Bacteria; phylum Pseudomonadota; class Alphaproteobacteria; order Rhizobiales; family Beijerinckiaceae; genus Microvirga; species Microvirga tunisiensis. The sequence continues at coordinate 354 of NZ_VOSK01000417.1, forward strand.
CGATCAGCCGCACATCCCGTGTCATGACTTCAGCTACACGCATATCTACCTCCATCAATCCAGTTGCAGTTGCTTGATCCGCAGCAGGATCATCACTCCTGCGACAAGGCCCGCTGCGGCTAGGACGAGGGCTACGATTCCCTCGCGTCCCACACGCGAGTGGACCGCCCTCAGGCGCGCCCGCCGCCCGTCGCGGCATCGTCACCCCGTGTGATGGCCCGCTCCACCTCAACCTGGGTGTCGGGTGTGACCTTAATCCAGATGGCCTGCACTTCGTCTGGGAGCGCGTGCTTGACCTTCTCGATCTGCCCCGGGTTCGCATGCCGCGACTGGATCCGGAACACGGCCTGGGTCGCGTTGCTAGCATCGATCGGGCGGATCTGAGCCAGCTGCTCACGGATGGGCTTCAGGAACACGTCAAGCGAGCGGGGCTTCTCGTCCATGCGGCCGGGGGCGTGCCACTGGTCATAGTAGAGGCCCCGCACCAGGAGCGGCAGCTGCGAGCCGAGATGGACGGCAAGTTCCAGCGGAATGCGGTCGCGGACGGCCCGCAAGACGGCACCCAGCACGTGCCAGGCGGCCTGCCGATCGGAGCCGATCTCCGCCATCAGTTCATCGAGCCAAATATGGGTGGTTTGCAGTGTCTTGTCGAAGACATCGAGACCAGTCGCGCTCATGGGAAACCTCCAGAGACTGCGAATGCTCACAAAGCCAACCCGGTGGGCGGTCGGTCGTTCCAGGACACTTTGACAGAAGTGAGTGGGCGGCTTGACGCACTGGGCGAGCTGGGGAATGCGGCAGGGTGACAGCATAATCCCGCAACGGATGTGCCTCGTGTTCCTGCCGCCTGAGCGGATCATGCCCCGCAACATCCAAGAGGGAATCCGCCCCTCCGGCTGGAGCATCAGTTCAGGAAGGGACGGCTCCTGCGCTATCCGACTTGGCTCATCGTTTCCACAAGGCTCCGAGACCATGGCTAGCGAAATGTTCGGCTGAGACAACGCGCTACCCCTTTGCTCCTGACACGCCTACGATCAGCCCCAGGAGATCTTTCGCAAGACCGCGCGTGGGATACACGACGCTTCTTCGAGCACCGGAAACGCGCAGATTTCACCGCGCCATGCTAATACGATTAACGGCTTTGCCGTTCTTAATAGCGATTCAGGTCACGCCTGTCGCAAACTTGCAGTATCCAAGCGTCAGCCGCGGTCATACCTTGGTTGAGGCGGCTTGCGCGGCCTGCCACGCTGTCGGGCGTTTCGATGCCAGTCCTTTGAAGAGTGCACCTCCTCTCAGGGATGTGCATAAACGTTATCCCGTCGAGAATCTCGCCGAGGCGCTTGCTGAAGGTCTCATTACAGGTCATCCTAGCAAGCCCGAGCTCCAGTTCGATGCGCGACGTCGCCGACATCATCGACTACCTGAAGTCACTCGAACAATGATTGGCTTGCAGCTGTAGTCCCCTCTGCAGGGCAAGCGCGAGGATCGTGTCCGACTGTTTTGGCATTGTGTCTCGTCCTGCTCGGCCTTGAACTAACCGCCGGCGAACCTTCGGCCTGTAATCTCCCTTTTAGCGGAAACAACCTCAAGAAGGTCAGCAACGCGTCTGCGCGGCAAAAAATGGTGCATCTCGTTCTCTCCCAGGAGCAAGCCGGCTTCGCGTAGAACGTGACGAGGTTGTCAATCAGGCCCGAACACGCGGTCAGCCTAATCTGGAAGGGCGTCCGATGGCCAGCACGCATTCCGAACAGGCTTAGTACGGGTGGGATCAGGACAGATATGGAGCAGACTAAATGAAGATCCGCTCACGCCGCCAATGCGGAAATTCGGATGAGGTCCACCATGCCAGAAGGCGGCATTCCACTTGGCTCCATGTCGGCGCGGTCCAGACCCTCGGCTTCGATCTCGGAGCTGCAGGAGCAATCAAAGCTGGACTGATTTGTGGCCAAGCTGACAGCGCTCCCGATTTGTGGGACAGTTCGTCCGCGTTGGATCTCCTGCCAATGAGCCTGCCGAGACCGTTCGGCTGACCCAATGGCAAGACCCGCGATCGATCCGCCAAGATATGGGGACGACAAGTGCAGAAGATTGCGCAGCGACTGTCGTTCTATACAGGCCTCGGCCTGATCACCGCAGCAACCCTGATGCTGCAGATCGTCGAAACCCGGATCATCTCCGTCACATCCTGGTATCACCTCGCTTTTTTCGTCATCAGCATCGCGATGTTCGGCCTCACGGCCGGAGCGGTCTGGGTTTATCTCCGGCCCGAGCGGTACCGCCCGGAGCAGCTGTCCTATCACCTGAGCACCGCCTCACTCAGCTTCGCCCTTGCGACAATCCTGGCGCTCCTGGTGCAGTTGACCATCGTCACGAGCCTGCCCGCATCGGTCATGTCCCTCGTCGTCTGGGCTGAGTTCGCCGTCGCCCTGTCTCTCCCGTTCTTCTTCTCCGGCATCGTTGTCAGCCTGGCCCTGACCCGCAGCCCCTTCCCCGTCGGCGTGGTCTATGGGATCGACCTGCTCGGTGCGGCTCTCGGCTGCCTCGGGGCCCTCGGGCTGCTCAATCTGGTCAGCGGCCCCTCGGCTGTGCTCTGGATTGCGGTCCTCATTGCCGCCGGCGCCCTTTTCTTCGCGCAGGCGGACCTCGGGGATGGGCCGCCGCGCCGGTCTGGAGCCGGTTGGCTTTTCCGGTACCGTGGCGGCGTGCTTGCGGGCCTTGCGATCCTCGCCCTCGCCAACAGCCTGATCGAGGGAGTCCGGCCGACGGTGGTGAAGGACCAGATCGAGCATCCGGCGACGATCGCCTACGAGAAATGGAACTCGTTCTCGCGTATCACGGTCGGTCAGCCCGAGAGGACGCGGCCGGCGCTCTGGGGGCCGTCCCCACGCTATGTCGCAGATCCGATCGAGCAGCGCTGGATGAACATCGACGGTGGTGCCGGGACGGCGGTCTATCGCTTCACCGGTGATCTGAACGAACTGGCCTTCCTCCGCTCCGACGTCACCAACCTCGCCTACGCGGTTCCCGGCCTCCAGACCGGGGCGGTGATCGGCGTCGGCGGCGGCCGGGACCTCTTGTCCGCGCGCTTGTTCGGTGTCTCAGACGTGGTCGGCGTCGAGATCAACCCGATCTTCATCGACCTGCTGACCCGGCGCTTCGCGAACGACACCGCCATCGGTCGACAGCCCGGCCTTTCCTTCGAGGTCGATGAGGCGAGAAGCTGGTTTGCCCGGGCCGAGCGTTCCTTCGACGTCATCCAGATGAGCCTGATCGACACCTGGGCGGCCACGGGCGCCGGTGCCTTCACCCTGTCGGAGAACGGCCTCTACACAGTCGAGGCCTGGCGGATCTTCCTCGAGCGCCTGACGCCGTCGGGGGTCTTCACCGTGAGCCGCTGGTATGCCCCCGGCGAGGTCAACGAGACCGGCCGCATGGTGAGCCTCGCAGTCGCAACGCTCCAATCTCTTGGGGTGACCGATCCGAAGAGACACCTCTTCATGGCGGCGTCGGACCATGTGGCGACCCTGGTGATGTCGCGCTCGCCGCTGTCGGACCAAGCCCTGGCGGCGCTCCGGCAGGCTGCGGACACCTACGCATTCCCCGTCCTGCTGAGCCCACAGGCACAGGCCGCCTCGCCGCTGCTCGAGAGCATCGTGTCGGCGCCCGACCGCAGCACGCTCGCGCGCGCCACAGAGGCCTCGTACCTCGACCTGAGCCCGCCGACCGACGCACGCCCGTTCTTCTTCAATCAGTTGCGGCTCGGTCGCCTTCTCGATCAGGACGTCTTCACGCTGGCCTCACGGGTGGGCGTCTATGGGGGCAATCTGAGTGCGACCCTGACGCTCGCCATGCTGATCCTCATCTCGGCCATTCTCGTCGCGGCGACGATCGTCGTTCCGCTGCGGTCTTCCGCGCGTTCGGGGCCATCCGGGCTGATCGGCGCCGGAACGTTGTATTTCGGCCTGATTGGCATCGGCTTCATGATGGTCGAGATTGGCCTGCTTCAGCGCATCAGCGTGTTTCTGGGCCATCCGGTCTATGCTCTCAGCGTCGTCCTCTTCAGCCTGATCCTGTCGACCGGCATCGGCAGCCTGGTATCCGAGCGTGTTCCACTCGACAGCAGCGCGAGACTGGTCGGCTGGTCGATCCTGACCAGCCTGTACCTTCTTCTCCTGCCGTTGTGGCTGCCCGACATCCTGCTCCGGCTTGAAAGCGCGGGCCTCGTGCTCCGAGCCGGGCTGGCGGTCCTGGTTCTCGCGCCGGCCGGCTTCCTCATGGGCTTTGGTTTCCCGACCGGAATGCGGCTGGTGTCGGCGATCGACAAGAAACCAACCCCGTGGTTCTGGGGCATCAACGGAGCAGCCGGTGTGCTCGCGGCCAGCGTCGC
>NZ_VOSK01000418.1 GCF_009296175.1 Microvirga tunisiensis
CGGGACGCAGCACCCGCTCGCGCTCCGGCGGCTCGCGCCCTGAGAGTCTGGTCATCCCGCACCTCCTCACAGGCACAGAAGACCCCCACCACCACACTCTACCAGACAGCCGGCTTTGCCGTCCTAGGTTTTTTCGGACGCAGCTTGAGGCGCTTGAGCGCCTCGCAGATCACCGCCAGACACACCGTCACGCCCGTTCTCTCGGCCAGGCGCTCGCGATACTCGCGCAGCAGCGCGTCATTGTCCTCGGACACGAGCTGACGCAGCACCTCCAGAGCTGCTGCATCCAGGCGCGAGGGCACGCCGCCGCTGTGCGGCTTCGGAGCACGTCGGCCGTCCTCGCGCTCCTGGCGGCGCCAGTTCGACACGGTGGCAGGACAGACCTGAAACCGATAGGCAATCTCAACCTGAGGAAGATCGCCCCGCTCGCAGGCGACCAGAACACGCTCACGCAGATCAGGAGAATAGGGCTGGGGCATGGCTTGCCTCCCGGGCCATATCCCAGTCAACGCACAGCCCACCCGAAGGGATTCAAGTCCAGATCAAAAGCGCTTTAGTCGGCCAAGACCCGTCTGGCTATCCAGGTCGTGACTGACGGGAGAACACGGCATGGCCATCGACCAGACACGGGATGAAACTTCTTTCATGGAGAGATCAGCGACCCTCATGCCCGGAGGCATTGGGAACAAGGTCGTGGTCATCACGGGCGCCAGCAGCGGGCTCGGCGAGGCAGCGGCACGCCACCTTGCCGCCCAGGGCGCAACTGTTGTGCTGGGTGCCCGCCGCGCAAGCCGCATCAAGGCTCTGGCTGCCGAGCTGACTGCCGCCGGGCACAAGGCTAGGGCCATGGTGACGGATGTGACCGACCGCGATCAGGTCAGAAACCTGGTGGACACGGCGGTTAGCGAATTCGGCCGCATCGACGTGATGCTGAACAACGCCGGCCTCATGCCGCTCGCCCCGCTCGAACGGCTCAAGGTCGACGAGTGGGATCGCATGATCGACGTCAACATCAAGGGCGTGCTCTACGGCATCGCCGCCGCGCTGCCGCACATGAAGGAGCGGAGGTCCGGGCACATCATCAACGTCTCTTCCGTCTACGGGCACGTCGTCGATCCGGGCGCCACCGTCTACTGCGCCACCAAGTTCGCCGTGCGTGCCCTGTCCGAGGGCCTGCGCCGGGAGGTGAAGCCCTACGACATCCGTACCACCGTGATCTCGCCCGGTGCGGTGAGCACCGAGCTGCTCGAGCACATCAGCGAGAAGGACATCCAGGAAGGCACCAAGGACGTCGTGAGCCGGATCGCCGTCGGGCGGACACCTTCGCCCGCATGGTCGCCTTTGCGATCAGCCAGCCGGAGGATGTCGATATCAACGAGATCCTGTTCCGGCCGACCGCTCAGCCGGTGTGAGGAGGCCCAACGCATGACGACGTTGCGATATCCGAACCGCAGGGCCGTGCTCGGCGGCACCTTGGCCGCCGCTGCCCTGTCGCTGGCGGCCCACGGGCAGAACGGACGGGATCCAGCGAGCCAAGTGTCCAGTGACGTCAGGATCCGGATTGCGTTCAATGATCTGGCGTTGACGGCAACGCTCTACGACAATCCGACGGCACGGGACCTCGCGTCCATGCTTCCCCTGGCCCTGACCATCGAGGACTTCGGCAGCAACGAGAAGATCGTCCATCTGCCGCGCAAGCTCACCGAAGAGGGCAGCGGTCCGTTCGGCAACGAGCGGCCTGGTGACCTCTGCTACTTCAAGCCTTGGGGCAACCTGGCCTTGTTCTACGCCGATTATCGCTGGGCCGGATTGATCCGGCTCGGCCGCTTCGAGGGCGGCTTCGAGCCGCTGCGCGTGCGCGGCAAGTTCCCGGTCCGCATCGAGCGGGTCCGATGATCGTCATCCCCCGAACCATTCTCCAACCAACATTCCTTCCCACCAGCAAGAGAGGACTGACATGAAGACCTACCTCAAGTTCGCCGTCGCTGCCCTGGCCCTGGGGGCTTGCGCGCCCGCTTTCGCCCAGTCCGCCAAGTCTCCGCTCGTCGGCGTGTGGCGCATGACTTCGCTTCAGGTGGGCAGTGGTCCGGGAAACCTCCAGGCTATTCCCTATTCCGGCCAGATCGTGTTCTCCGAGGCCGGCACCATGTCGGTCCAGGCAATGAACCCGGATGCTAACGCGGCGCCGACGCCGTACACCGTAAACGGGTACGAGGCCTTTTACGGCACCGTGGCCATCGACGACGCGAAGAAGACCTTCGTGGTGACCGTTCAGTCCTCGCTGGTGCGCAATCTCATCGGGCAGAAGATGGAGCGTGTATTCGAGGTGTCGGGCAACCAACTGGTCCTGACGCCGGCCAATCCGGCGGAAGGCTTCCGCGTCACCTACGAGCGCCAATGACCGGAACGGCCCCGTGGAGCGCGGGGCCTTGCCGCTTGGGCAGGAGCATTGACCATGGCTCGCGTGTTCGTTTCGGGTTCGTCGACCAGGCTCGGCTTGCTGGCCGGGAAGGAATTGTTGGCCTCAGGCCATGATGTTGTTTTCCATGCCCGGAACGCGGCCCGTGCCGAGGACCTCCGACGGAAGGTGCCGTCCACACAGAAGGCAGCGCTCAGAACCGTCTGCCGTGGGAAAATGCGCTATACTCTTCGGAAGTGACTGGAACGAGGAACAGTCCAATGGATACGCCGACCTCGGACTTCGTGCACGTGGGAAGCCTGGCCGAACTGAAAGACAAGGGGCGTCTCGTGGCGCGTGGCCGCCATTCCCCGGTTCTGGTGCTCTACGACGGCGGACACGTCTTCGCGCTCGACAATCGCTGCCCGCACATGGGTTTTCCGCTCGATCGAGGCAGTGTGGAGGACGGCATCCTGACATGCCATTGGCATCATGCTCGCTTCGACCTGGCGAGTGGCTGCACGTTCGACCTCTGGGCCGATGACGTTCCGACCTGTCCTGTCGAGGTGCGGGATGGCGAGATCTGGATTAACCCATCGTTTGCTCACGGCGATCCGTCGCACCATTGGCGCCAGCGGCTCGATGACGGCCTTGCCCACAATCTCGGGCTCGTGATTGCCAAAGCCGTACGGGGGCAGCTCATCGCCGGCGTGCCCACGCGCGACATCCTGCGGCAGGCCGCGCTGTTCGCAGTGCGCAACCACGATGGGTGGGGAGTTGGCGCGACAATCCTCACCGCGCTCGGCAATCTCCTCCCGGTGCTGCCTCAAGAAGAGACCTATCTGGCCCTGTTCCACGGTACCCGGCGGATTGCTGTGGACTGCGACGGCGCGGCGCCGCGCCGGGAGCGTGCACCACTCGCGAGTCGGCCCGATCTCGCTACCCTCCAGCGGTGGCTGCGGCACTGGAGCGCTGTGCGCCATCGCGAAGCCGCCGAACGCACCCTGCTCACTGCCATTACCTCTGGTGCCTCATCGGCCGCGCTTGCCAGCTTACTGGTCTCGACAGCAACGGACCGCGCCTTCGCAAGCGGCGGGCACGTGCTCGACTTCGTCAACAAGGCTTGTGAATGTCTTGACCTGATCGGCTGGGAGCACGCCCCGGCCGTGCTGCCGAGCGTGGTCGAGCAGATGGTGGCGGCACGCGGCGCAGAGGAGACGACCGCTTGGCGCCATCCGGTTGATCTCGTCGCGCTGTGCGAGGAAGCCGCTGCTGAACTGCGCGACCTGTTCACGACTTCCCGCCAAGCCGACTGGGCGGATCACACGGAGCTGGCCGTCGCGCTCCTGGGCGATGATGCGAGGACGATCCTTGAAGCCCTGAAGGCAGCCATCCGGGCGGGCGCCCTCCCGACCGATCTCGGCCGCTCGCTCGCCTATGCGGCGGCGCTCCGCGTGGCGCGGTTCGGCACTGCGAACGAGCATGCTGACTGGGAGACGGCCCTGCACGTCTTCACGTATGCCAATGCCCTGCACCAAGTTCTGAAGCGGATCGGGACTGAGGAGAGCGAGCGGACCGGCGGAATCGAGGCGGTGCGCGGGGTGCTGCACGGGGCAATGGCCCTCTACCTCGCCCGCTACCTCAACGTGCCGCCGTATCGGCTGCCAGGCGAAGGCGGTGATCGGCTCGACGACCTCCCGACCGACGTCGGGGCCATCCGCACGGCCTTGCTGGAGGCTTTCGATCGCCAACGTCAGGTCGACGTGGTCGGCCGTCTGGTCGCGCGTCATCTCACGCTCGGCCACCCGCCCGATGAGCTTATAGTGACACTCGCGCACGCTCTGCTCCGTGAGGACGCAGGCTTCCACGCGTACCAGATGCTGGAGGCGGGGGTGCGGCAGTTCGGCGAATGGGGCAACACCGGTCCTGGTCGGCACATTCTGATCGCGGTGGCGCGCTACCTTGCGGCCCATTCGCCGACCGAGCGTGCGGCGTTTCAGACCGCCGACATCGCACAGCGGCTGCTGCGCGGCGGCGAGCTTCATCAGGAAAAGTGAGCGCGACGGGCGTTGGTCGGTGGGGGTAGTGCCACGTTACGAATGCTCCGGTGGCCGCTCTGGGCCACGCACTGACGATCCCCCGCCTTCTAGGAACGTCCGCTGTTCCTTGCGAGAGCAGACCATCGGTCTAATTCCGAGAAGTGCCGATTGCAGTCGTTCCCGCATTTACACAGAGATCTGTCTGTTGACCTAAGAGCAACACCGGTCATCGCAAAGCCCAGGCTCTGGCGCGAACGGACAGAATGCCTTCGCATCTCTGCCTCGCGCGCTACGGG